>JBATTM010000726.1:0-23674 GCA_049670545.1 Polyangiales bacterium | reverse complement strand
CTCATCGTATCGAACGTTGTGTTGTGGCTCGTCGTGCTCGGCCTCTCGTTGACGGTATTTGCGCTCACGCGACAGGTTGGGTTGCTTCACGAGCGTCTCTCGCCCGTCGGCGCGCTTTCCCCTCGCCCGAAGGTCAAAGTGGGGTCGCCTGCGCCAGAGATGGTGCTTACGGGGCTCGACAATCGACTCGTGCGCATCGGGGGCAAGGCCTCCGAGGACTCCCAAACGCTGCTCTTCTTTCTCTCGCCTACTTGTCCCGTTTGCAAGACATTGCTTCCCACGTTGGCCCGTGTGGCGCGTGCCGAGGTGCCACGGGTTCGTGTCGTCCTTGCAAGCGATGGCGACCTCGGAGAACACCTCGCGTTTGCTGAAGCCGAGGCGCCCGACGGCGTTCCTTACGTTCTGTCTACGGAGCTGGGAATGGCGTTTGGCGTGGGGAAGCTTCCGTACGCGGTCCTGATCGATACGCATGGGATTGTCGCCGCACAGGGCCTGGTCAACACGCGGGAGCATCTCGAGAGCCTTTTCGAGGCGCAGCGTCACGGAGTCGCGTCCATCCAGGACTACTTCGAGGAGAAGATGCCATGAGCAGACTCGACGACTGGTTCGAAGGAGTGACACGCGAGTCTGCCCGCCGGGTTTCGCGGCGGAGTTGGGTATCGCGCTTGGGTGCTGCGCTCGTGGGAACCGCGGCGGTGCCTCTCCTGCCTGTCGCGCGTGCTGCCGAAGCCGCCGCATCCCCCGATGGAATCGCTGGCGCTGCGGGCGATCCGACGCGGTGTGAGTACTGGCGTCACTGCGCGATCGATGGCTTCTTGTGCAGCTGCTGCGGCGGCTCCCACACCGCGTGCCCCCCAGGGACGGAGATGTCTCCCGTCACCTGGATCGGCACCTGTCGCAACCCGAAAGACGGCCAGGATTACATCATTTCGTACAACGACTGCTGCGGGAAGACGATCTGCGGCCGCTGTCTCTGCAATCGCAATGAGGGTGAGCGCCCGCTCTACCATTGGTACCGCAACAACGATCTCAACTGGTGCGGAGGCGCGAAGCTACAAACCTACGCCTGCTCGACCGCCTTGGTCGTCAAGGTGGCCAAGGAAGCTCAGCCCGAGAAATGAGGCTTTGGCTCGCGCTATCGCTGTGCGCATGGGCGGCGCCTGCCAGCGCGGATTCGCTGGAAGAGCATGACTTCATCTTGAACTGCGCCGGGTGTCATCAGGTGCCGGGCGGGGGCTCGCCCTCCGTCCCCTCTCTCCACGGCATCGCCGGCCTTCCCAGCGATCTCGCGGTTCGGCAATACCTCATCCGCGTGCCAGGCGTCGCGCAGGCGCCCCTCTCCGATGCGAGGCTCGCTCGTTTGATGAATTGGGTCGTCCACCGATTTACGGGTGGGCCGTTGCTGCCCCCGTACTCGGAAGAGGAGGTTGCTGCCCTGCGTGCGCATCCGTTCCTCGATCCGCTCGCAGCGCGCACGCCGCTCGCGGTGCCACCCGCTATCGCACGGTGATCTCGAACTCGTCGTCGAAGTCGCCGAGCGTCGGGCCTCGGAGCACGTCGGCCCATTCGGTCTCTCCGAGCACATGGAGTCGGCCGAAACCGAGCGCGTACGCAGCGAGGATGGGGACGACCTCGTCCGTGGGAGGGGAAGTATCGAAATCGCACCCGTCGTCAAACGCGTCAGGCTGGAAGATATTGATCACCGCATCGCTGAGATCGTGGCAAATCGTGATGAACGTAAAGTGGGCGCCTCGCGGCATGTCGACCCATATGTCGTCGGGGTGATCGAGTGCATCCCATGCCGGTGCTGCTTGGGTCGAATGCGGGGTCGTCTGATCGAGCAGTCCGCTCATGAGCATCGTGGGTACTTCCAAGCCTGCGAGGTCGCCGCCCCGTGGAACGCCTGGCGCCTGCGGAGCAATCGCGACGACGCGGGGGTCGCTCAACCCGGCCCGGAAGGCGGCTTCCACGTCCGGTTCCGCATAGACCAGACAACTCTCGCTCGGATTCTGAGCGTCGCAGCCCGCAGTGAGTGCATCGAAATCGGGAGTCGCGCCCCCTGAAGTGAAGGCGGTGGACGCGCCCGCGCTGTGGCCGATCAGGAAGACGCGAGAGGTGTCTGCGGTACCGGAGAGATCGTCGTCGATGAGACCAGACTCCAGCCAATCGATGATCCCGGTGACGTCGGACGGACGATTGAGTTGTGTACGCGCCCCGGGAGTCGACGTTCCTGCGAGGCCGTCGAGTGCGGTGTTTCCGGCATGGTTGGCGGAGGCGAGGATCCAGCCGTGCGACGCCATGAGCTCGCCGTACGGGTATGCGAGAAGCGCCTGACCGCCTGAACCATGTGAGTAGATCACGAGCGGAAAATCGTCGCCACCTGCAATGGGCGGCGCATCGAGGGCGACCTCCGTGGGAACTTCCACCACGCCCGCCACCGCGTACAACGCGGGGTCCGCTCCGGAATCAGGGGCGGCCGGATACCACATGCGCATCGAGATCTCGCGCACTTCGTCCGATGCCGGGGGGGTGTAGCTGAACGACATTTCGCGGTACCCAACTTCGAACGCGCCGAGGTCGAGCAACTCGTCACCAGTCACGTCGGGCGTGCTGTCGTCTGAGCAGCCAACTGTTGTGACGAGGAGCGATACCAGTCCAAGAAGAAGCCTGCGAACGCGGGGCGATTTGATCATCGGCGAAACGTACCTCGCGTTCCGGGTCGTGGCCACTCGTTGCGTCTAGGACGAGCGGTCGCCTCAGCGCCAACGGGGTCGATCATACGGGCGAAAGGCTTCGCCGAGGATGATCGCGTCGCGCAATGCGGATGGGCGACGGAGGCATGCGACGAGCTCCCCCGCGATCAAGCCGGGTAGCCGGTCGTTTGTGGTCGAAACAGGCTTCTCCGCTTCGGCGCCCACTCCGAGGATCGCGATCTGCGCCGTCTCGCGGATTCGGTCTTCGCGGTTCGGTTGCGCAGCGGCAGCGAGCACCGCTGCCGCCATGATCCAACGGACGTCGGTGCGTGGGATCGCCCCGCGTGCAAGCTCTGACACGGCATGCTGCACTTCGGCGTGGTCGGCATGAAGGTACGCGAATCCGGGAATGTTCGTCAGCCGATGGTCAGCGAACTCGGGCCAGGTTTCTTCGAGCAATGCCTCTACGATGGAGTCAGCCACCGCGTGGACGGACTCACTCGACAGCCCCACCCATCGCCCCGACAAGGGCAGGAAGTAGAGGTCGACGTCCGCATGTTCGGCTTCCCATTTCGACCACTGTGCATCCGCTTCTTCGTGGCGACCCAAGTGGTGAAGAACGCGGGTAGCCATGTAGAGACGGAGACGGGCAGGGGGGTGTTCTTCGATCACGCCCTGTGCTTCGAAGACCGCGGCGGTCTCATGCGGCGCAGTCGGTTGACGAAACGCGCGTCTCATCGTTTCCACATAGGCCGGGCCCAGCGTCATCGTCCCCATGACGTCTGCGAACACCTCGGAAAGCCAGGCGCCAAACAGATCTCGCACGAATCCGCCGTCGATCTCTCGTTCCGAACGTGGAGAATCGACCTCTGTAGGCAGCCCGAGTCGCGTGTGCAGTCCATCTTCGAGCCCATCGACGCTGTAGTAGAGGTCGTGCGCGATCTCATGGGCAAGCGCGGGCCAGAGCCACACGCTCTGCGCGAACCCTCGTGGGACACGAATCGGCGCGACGCGCGTCGAGGCGAATCGGGGCACGATCGAGAGTGGCCAGTCGCCCGTGATCACCACCGGAGTGCTGGTTCGCAGGCGCAGGCCCTGGGAGCCCGCGAACTCGAGGATGGGCGCGTAGCAGGCGTCGGCCATTCGATCCGCATCGCCAACCTCGGACGGAGTGCTTTGCATCCGCTGCTGCGCCATCGTCTCGAGGTACCGCATCAGCTCTTCGAGCCCCCGAAGCAGCTCAGCATCCTGAACGACGGTCGAGAGCGCCGGGGAGCCTCGAAGCGAGACCTCGATCGCGCGCACGCGTTCTAGAAGATCGTCGCGAAGAGCCGGCACGAGCCGCACGAGTCGCGGGGACCGCTCCGCTCGCTCGAGCAGCGTCGATGCGCGTAGTCGGAGCCGTTCGGCTCGAGCCAGCGAGCGTGGAAGGAATTCCTCGAGCGGTGAGCGTTTCGGCGGCCGGGGCGCCTTCGCGGGCGCTTTCGGAGTCTTGGGCTCTGCGGCCGGCTGGGAACCGCTCGAGGCCTCTTGCTTCTTCTTCCGGCGATCGAGCCAGCGTTTGAAGAGCGGGTACAGGATGTAGATCAGCACCGCGATCGTGCCGAGCGAATCCTTGAACAGCTCTTCCATGCTCAGCCTCGAGAGCGCCTCGGGTGTCCGATCTTCTTCCGCTCGAGCGGGCCTTTTCCTCGCTTTGCGAGGAGTTCGGCGAGCACCAACTTGGAGACGAACTCGGTCGGTCGTCCAAGCGTCGCGCGCAGGCCGATTTTCGACCTACGATTATTTCTCGTCATCGGGGCCCCCCGTCGCCTTGCTGATGGAGTCTCGCATCTCGGTGTCGGCCGCGACGTTGCGGAGGTTGTAGTAGTCCATCACGCCCAGGTTCCCCTCTTTGAGCGCCTCGGCCATGGCTTGTGGGATCTTCGCTTCTGCCTCGACGAGGTGGGCGCGCATCTCTTCGACCTTCGCACGCATCTCTTGCTCGTTGGCTACCGCCAAGGCGCGTCGACCTTCTGCCCGCGCTTGGGCGACCTGCTTGTCGGCTTCGGCCTGCTCGGTCATCAGCTTGGCGCCGATGTTCGTGCCTACGTCGACGTCCGCGATGTCAATCGAGAGGATGTTGAACGCGGTTCCACTGTCGAGGCCGCGCGAGAGCACGTTCTTCGAAATGGAGTCCGGGTTCTCGAGGACTTCGGCGTAGTTCTCGGAGGAGCCAATCGTCGACACGATGCCCTCGCCCACGCGCGCGACAACGGTTTCCTCCGTGGCACCACCGACCAACCGGTCGATGTTCGAGCGCACCGTGATTCTCGTCACCACGAGCAGTTGAATGCCGTCTTTGGCGACCGCCGTGATTTTCGGGGTCGTGATCACGCGCGGATTGACGCTCGTCTGGACGGCGTCGAGAACATCGCGCCCGGCGAGGTCGATTGCGGCGGCCTGCTGAAAGCCGAGTTCGATCCCCGCCTTGTCGGCACTGATCAGTGCGTTGACCACCCGCTCGACGATCCCGCCCGCAAGGTAGTGAGATTCGAGGGTGTTGGTGGGCAGATCGATGCCGGCCTTCACTGCCGCAATTCTCGGATTGACGACCTTGGCCGGAGCGACGCGCCGGAGCCGCATTCCGATCAACTCTCCAGGCCCCACCCACGCACCGCTCGACCAAGCGGCGATCAGCAGTCGAATGGGAATGACCCAGACGAACAGGAAGAAGAAGATGATGATCAGAACGAGTGTGAGGCCGACAGCTGTGAACATGGAGATTCCTTCCTACGGGGATTCGGGGACCCGGACGACGATGCGCGGGCCCGCGACGGATGTGACCTCGACTTCACGATCGGGGTCGATGTACTCGCCCTCGGTCATGACGTCGATTTCGTCTTTGCCAAACCGGACGCGGCCGGTGGGCCGAAGCGGGGTGACCGTGGTGCCGCGTCGGCCAACCAGATCGGACCGATCGCGCTGTGAAACGGCATCGGCTTGGCTGTGCTCGAGGACCATGCGCTTGCCCGCCCGGCTCTTTGGAACGACGTAGAGCATCGCGCCGGCCCCAACCAACGAGACGACTCCAGCAACCGTGCCCCAAAACGGGCCGAGTTCGGTCCACGCGGCAAGCGCGCCAGCGGCGAGTGCAAGCAGACCGAGCACGCCCGCGACACCAAAGCCAGGGACGACCGCGATTTCGACGAAGAGCAACACGAGGCCCACGATGAGGACTGCAACGATTACGGGTGCGGTCATCCTTCGGCCTCCTTCCGGACAACGAGGACGGGGCCGTCCTTCCCGATCACGCGAACGCGCGTACCACGGGGAAGGAACTCGCGCTCGCTCGTCGCTTCATGGCGGTGCCCGTCGATCGTGACCTTGCCGGAGGGCCGAAGGTCGGTGAGGGCTTCGCCGGACTGGCCCACGAGGTCGTGTGCGGTGGGAGCCGATAGAAAGCCTGTTTCTGCTTCTTGAAGCACGAGGGTCTTTCCGATCGACGTGCGGGGCAGCAATCGAATGAAGCCAATCCCCAGAAGAAACGTGCCGAGCATCGAGAGCATCACACGCGTCATGGCTTCCGTCAGCAGGCCAGTTTCGAACGATACGTCGAGAGGGGTGCCGATCAGCGCGAGGACCAACGCGGCGATGACAAATACGAGCCCGAGGACACCCGGGACGCCGAGCCCGGGGACGATGAAGATCTCGACGATCATCAGGACGACGCCCGTGATGAACAGGAGTGCCTCTTCCCATCCGACCAGATGCACGACGGCGTGGCCCCCAAAGAACAAGGCAAGCGAAACGAACCCCGCGAACGTGAACGGCCCGACGCTTCGCGTGTAGAACGCGATCATCAAGCCAAGCATCCCCACCGACAGAAGCAGCCCGCTGACGGTCGGCTCTGTCAGCCAGCGCGCGATTTCTTCGCCCCAATTCGGTTCTACACGCTCGACCTGGGGGCTCTGGAGGGTGAGGGCAGCATAGACGGCATCGAGGTTTGCAGCTTCGCCGTCGGCGATTCCCAACTTGATTGCGCGATCCGTGTCGAGCGTGAGGAGCTTGCCGTTCTTCACGATGCCTTTGATGGAGACTTCGCGATCCACCATCGCTTCCGCGATGTCACCGCGGCGGCCGTTGGCCTCGGCAGTCGCACGCATCTCGGCGCGCATGTACGAGACCATCTTCTCGCCAGCCGCTTCCATTTGGCCGCCGCTCGACTGCACAGGCGTTGCCGCGCCGATGGTGGCTCCATCCTTCATGATGATGTTGTCACATGCCAGCGCGATGAGGGCTCCTGCGCTGATCGCGCGCGGGTCGATGTACGCGATGGTTCGCGGGGCGGCGTCGAGTACGGCATCACGAATCTGAATCGCCGCATCCACACGGCCGCCGAGGGTGTTGATGTCGAGGATGATCGCCGCGGCGTCTGGGTTCGCTTCGATGCCACGGCGTACGAACGCAGCCAATCCAAGCTCCACGGTGCGGTCGATCGGGATGACCACGACCTCGCTTCCAGGCGGGGCGTCGAGCGCCAAGCCCTGGATGTCGCTCGGCTGGTTGGCGCTTGGGGCTGGCCTGTAACCTCCGCCCTTGCTTTGGCTCAAGGAAACCTGCGTCGTACACAACAGAAGGCAGCCGACAACGAGGCCTTGGACGCTCAACCGGGGAATCCGGACCCACCTCACCCAAGGAACGTAGCGCCGTTGAGAGCGGGGCTCAATGGATGAGTTCGCAACTAGGCCCGAACTTCGAGACCGATCTCCGCGCGCCGGGGTCGCCGAGCCGTGATAGGGTCCTTCCCCGACAAAGCGAGGATCGATGCCGCCCACGCCCCCAGAGAACACCGGACCCGTGCGAGAAGCGCACCGGTTTGACGAAGCACGCCTCGATGCCTGGCTGACCGACCACGTCGAGGGCTACTCGGGCGCGCTTCAAGTTCGCCAGTTTAAAGGGGGGCAGTCTAACCCCACCTACTGGCTCGCGGATCGGGAGCGTCAATACGCCCTCCGAAAAAAGCCGCCTGGCGAGCTCTTGCAGTCAGCCCATGCGGTCGACCGAGAGTTCACCGTGATGCGCGCGCTCAACCCCACCGACGTGCCGACGGCGAAGATGTATGCGCTGTGCGAAGACGACGCGGTCATCGGCACGACGTTTTTCGTCATGGAGTACGTGCAAGGGCGCATCTTCTGGGAAGCCAAGCTCGAGGGGTGTGATCCGAAGGAACGCGCCGCGATCTATGAAGAGTTGATCCGCATTCTGGCGGCGATCCACAACGTGGGCCTCGAGGCGACCGGCCTCGGGGAATACGGGCGACATGGGGGCTACGTATCGCGCCAGGTCAAGCGATGGACCAAGCAATACCTAGCCTCGCAGACGGCTGACGTCAGCGCGATGAACCGCCTGATCGAGTGGCTCTCGTCGAACCTTCCTGCGGACGACGCAACGACGTTGGTCCACGGCGACTACCGACTCGACAACATCATCTTCCACCCGACCGAGCCCCGTGCGCTTGCGGTCATCGATTGGGAGCTCTCGACCCTCGGCCACCCGCTCTCGGACCTTGCCTACATCTGCATGTTGTATGACGTGGCGCTTCCTAAGATCGGTGGCCTTCTGGGCGTCGACTTCGAGACCAGCGGAATCCCGTCGGAGGCGGCTTTCGTCGCGCGGTATTGCGAACTCAGGGGCCGCGAGGGGGTGCCCGACCTCGGTTTCTACAAAGCGTTCTCTCTATTCCGCTTGGCGGCGATTGCCCAGGGCGTCTACAAGCGAAGTCTTCAGGGGAACGCGAGCTCCGAGAGCGCTTCGATGTTCGGTGCTGCGGTGCCGCATCTCGCGACCATCGCTTGCAACACGGTGGGAATCGAGGCCTCATGATCCAGCGGATCGCGCTTTTCAAACTCAAGGACGAGTATTCGAACGACGCCACACGTACCGAGGTCGTCGCGCGGACCCGCAGCGATTTGGGCGGGCTCGAGTGTATCGTCGACGTTGCGGTGGGTGTGCCGGCCGACGCTCACGCGTTCAAGGGTTGGGACCTGTGCTTGATGGTCCGGTTCGAGTCTCTCGACGACTTCGACGTCTACGTGGACCACCCAGTTCATCGGGCCTACGTCGACGACTATCTGCAGCCGCGCCTCGCGATGCGCAAAGCTTGGAACTTCGCGATCGACTGACCAAACCGGTCGCCCCTCGGCGCGGGGTCTGCTAGCTTCGCGGCGCCGATATGATCCCGCGCTACACCCCCTCGGAATTCCTCGACTTGTGGTCGCCCAAGCGCAAGTACGAGGCATGGTTTGACGTCGAAATCGCCGCGTGCCGGGCCATGGAGAATGCGGGGACCGTACCTGCGGGCACTGCCGACGCGGTCAGCGGCTTTCGAGCGCGGCTGGACCCGCTGGCGATCGACGAAATCGAGAAGGTCACACGCCACGACGTGATCGCGTTCCTCACGCATGTGGAGGGTTTAGCGGGAGAGCCCGCGCGATGGTTGCACCGCGGCATGACGTCTTCCGATGTCCTCGATTCGGCACTTGCCCTGCTCTTGGTCGAGGCAACTGACAAGCTTCTCGATCGCATGGACGCGGTGCTCGAAGCGCTTCGCGGGCGAGTCGAAGAGCATCGCCGTACGCCCGCCATCGGGCGGTCGCACGGAATCCACGCCGAGCCGCTCACCTTTGGTTTGATCCTCGCCGGGCACTACGCCGAGCTGGCGCGGGGGCGTGCGCGGCTTGCCGTTGCACGCGAAGAGATCGCGGTTGGAAAGATTGCGGGGGCCGTGGGTACGTATGCGCATCTCACCCCTGCGATCGAGGCTGAGGCGCTCGACTCACTCGACCTTCGCCCGGAGACCGCATCGACCCAAGTCGTCGCGCGCGACCGTCATGCCGCATACGTCGCCGCCCTCGGTGTGATCGCGGCCGGGATCGAGCGATTCGCGACCAATGTTCGCCATTGGCAGCGCACCGAAGTCGGTGAAGCTGAAGAGCATTTCAAGAAGGGCCAGAAGGGCTCGAGTGCGATGCCCCACAAGCGAAACCCCGTGCTCACGGAGAATCTGGCGGGTCTTGGGCGTGTCGTTCGTGCGGCAGTGACGCCGAGCCTCGAGAACGTCGCTCTTTGGCATGAACGCGACATCAGCCATTCCTCTGTGGAGCGCATGATGCTGCCGGACGCGACGGCCACGCTCGCGTTCATGCTCGATCGGGTACGCAACGTAATCGCAGATCTGGTCGTGTATCCTGAACGGTTGCGAAAAAACCTCGATCAGACTGGAGGCCTATGGGCCAGCGAGGGGATCCTGCTCGCGCTGGTGGGCAAGGGGCTCGGTCGGCAGGAAGGCTACGTCCTGGTGCAGAAGAACGCGATGAAGGCGTTCGAAGGCGAGGGCGAATTCCGGGCGCTGCTCATCGCGGACCCGGCGATCGGTGAACACCTGAGCGCGGACGAGATCGAGCGCGAGTTCGACTTGAATCACGCGTTGGCGCATGTAGACACCATCATCGACCGTGTGCTTGGAGGAACGTGAGATGACCGTAACGACAGAGACGCTCCATGAGGGGCTGACGAAGACCCTCGACGGAACCCATTTCGAGACCCTCGGCCAATGGTATGAGGGCAAGGTTCGAGACAACTACACCCAGGACGGCAAGCGAATCATCGTCGTGACCGACCGTATCAGCGCGTTCGACCGAGTACTGGGGACGCTGCCGTACAAAGGCCAAGTTCTCAACTCCTTGGCTGCGTGGTGGTTCAACGAGACGAAGAGTATCGCGCCGAACCACGTCATCGACGTGCCCGATCCGAACGCGATGGTGTGCGTCGAGTGCGAGCCGTTGCCTGTCGAGATGGTCGTTCGCGCGTACATCACGGGAGTAACCTCGACCAGCATCTGGACGCACTACAACAAGGGCACCCGTATGTTCTGCGGGCACGAGCTACCCGACGGCCTCAAGAAGCACCAAAAGCTTCCTGATCCCATCCTGACGCCGAGCACCAAGGCCGAGAAGGGTGACCATGACGTCTCCGCATCGCGCCAAGAAATTCTCGACATGGGCCGTATCACCGAGGCGGACTTCGACGAGGCTGCGAACTACGCAATGTCCCTCTTCGCGCACGGTCAGAAAGTTTGCGCGGAGCGTGGCTTGATTCTCGTCGATACGAAGTACGAGTTTGGCAAGACACCGGACGGGAAGATCGTGATCATCGACGAGATTCACACGCCTGACTCGTCGCGCTTCTGGTACGCGAACAGCTACAAGGCTCGATTCGAAGCGGGCGAGGATCCAGAGAGCTTTGACAAGGAATACGTACGGCGCTGGCTGGCGGCGCAGGGCTACACGGGTGATGGGCCGCAGCCGACGATTCCCGACGACGTTCGTGTGGAGGCGTCACGACGCTACATTCAAGCGTGCGATGAGATCCGCGGAGATGCGTTCGAGCCCAACACAGAGCCACCGCTCGCGCGACTTGCCAAGAACCTCGGTGTGGAGCTGCCATGAAGGCCAACATCTTCGTGACCCTCAAGCGTGAGGTGCTCGATCCCCAAGGTGATGCGGTTCGCCGGTCACTCGGGTCCCTCGGGTTCGAAGAGGTCAAGTCAGCCCGCGTTGGGAAGCTCATCGAACTCGAGCTCCACGGCAACGACCGCGCCGCTGCCGAATCCCACATCCAATCCATGTGCGAAAAACTCCTCGCCAACCCCGTCATCGAAGACTTCCGCTACGAAATCAGCGAATAAAAGGGGACAGTCCCCTTTAGCCAGGGGTTAATCCGCCAAGGCGCGGGCGGCCCCGAGGGCGAAGGCTGGCGCTCAGGTTGAGACGCTTGGCGGTCTCAACCCGCCACGCCGTGGTGCCGAAGGGCGCCCCACGACGAAGACTCTCATGGATCATTGCGATCTCGGCTGCGGTTTGGGGGGCGTCGACGTATTGCAACCAGTTCTTCCCAAGCGGCACTGGGGACTCGCTTATCCACGGAACACGGCGCGCCCGCCATGCGGGACTCGACCAGAGCCACCTGCTCGAGTCGGTCACCAGGCGGGCTCGCACTGGGTTTCGTTCGACGTATCTCATCACCGACAGAAGATGGTCGTCGGCCTGGACCGGGAAGCACTTGAAACGGCCTTGAAAGATGTGACCGGTCGAGTCGTATCTCGTCCTGTATCTCGACACGTACGCGGTCTGAATCCAGTGCATCGCTCGGCTCACCGATCCGATCTCGTCACCTTGTACGACGAGGTGGAAGTGGTTGGGCATGAGACAAAACGCGAGCAGGCGAATCGCGTAGCGGTCGGTAGCTTCCGCCAGCCGCCGTAAGAACGCGGTGTAGTCCGCGTCGTCGTGAAAGATCGTCGCTCTCGCGTTGCCGCGATTCAGGATGTGATAGCAGTAACCTTCCTGCAGTCGTCGTGACGCTCGGGGCATCGTGTGATCGTTATCGTCCGGGTCCCGGGTGCGTTGTCCCAATTAACCCTTGCCAAAAGGGGACTGTCCCCTTTTATGGCGATTTCGTGGCGTTGACGTGGGGCGGGGGTGGGGCTAGCGATTGGGGGTGACGCGGGTTGGGTTGGGTGATGTGCGCGGGGCGCTTGGCGCGCGCGTGCCGAAGGAGTTGTCGGAGCACGACAAGTGGGCGGCGGTCGCGATGTTGTTGCGCGATGTTGGGTCGGGGCCCGAGGTGTTTTTCATTCGACGGGCCGAGCATCCGCAGGACCCGTGGTCCGGTCACATGGCCTTTCCGGGGGGGCATCATCAGCCCGAGGACGGATCGCTCTTGCAGACCGCGATCCGCGAGACTCAGGAGGAGGTGGGTTTCGACCTAGGGGTCGACGCAGAGCCAATCGGGCAGCTTGACGATCTGCAAGCCATCGCGCGCGGCAGGCCGCAAGAGACCGTGATTCGCCCCTTCGTGTTCGACGTGCGCGAGTCGTCCCCGGTGCGCGCTGACAACCGGGAGGTCGCCGAGGCGCTGTGGACTCCGCTGCTTCCGCTGTACCGAGGCGACGTGGATACGGTTCGCCCCTACGAGTGGCACGGCACTCGGGTCGACTTCCCGGCATACGACATCGAGGGTCGCGTCGTCTGGGGCCTCACCTATCAGATGCTGCGTTCGTTCTTCCGGATTCTGGGCTAGCCAGTGGCCAGGCCGGTGCTAGGGTCAGCCCGTCGACATGCCTGAAGCGGATCCCAATCGTCTAGTTCACTGTGTAAAACTCGAGCGCGAACTCCCGGGACTCGCCCGTCCCCCGTTCCCGAACGAGCTAGGCCAGTTCGTTTTCGAGAAAGTCTCCAAAGAAGGCTGGGACCAGTGGCTGGAGGAGAGCGTCCGATACATCAACACGTATCGCGTCGATCTCTCCTCGCGCGAGGGCACCGAGTTCATGATGAAGCAACTTCGCATTTGGCTCGGCCTCGAGGAAGAGCAGGCGGCTGCGACCGCATGGACGCCTCCGGAAGAGTAGCCGGCGCGCAGTCCCCGACGTGGCCGGCTATTGAAAATTCTGCACGGCCCACACCTGGCCGTCGCCGGTCTGTGCGAAGCCGCAAGCCACCCGCGAGTAGTCGGGGTTGGTCATGTTGATGTAGTGGCCGTGCGCAGGTCCCCAAGGGCCTGGGCCCTCGTCCCACATGGCTTGTAGGCATCCGCGAACGACCTGGTCGATCGAGTTCCAACCCATCCCCGGACATTCGTTCTGTGCCCAGCCGCCCTCGGCGCAGATGCGATCCGAGAAACCGGAGTGCGGAGGTCGCGTCGTGTCGTACTCGGCGTGTTGCTCTGCGCATGACTCCCCGCCCGTCCAGCGCTCGAGAGGTGGGAGACATTGGCACTCCCAGCGAAGTTGGTTGACGCGATTGACGCAGTCCTGTGCCGGGTCGCCGGTGCTCGCCATCATCTCCGGTGCGCAGTCCGCGATCGGTGCACCCAAGGGTCCGTCGCTGCAGTCGGCTTCGAAAACCGGAGCTCCCCCGGTCGCGCCGGTGCCTCCCGAAGTACTCCCGCCACCACTTCTGTCTGTTGCAAAAGGAGACTCCCCGCATCCAAGCGTCAGGATGCCGGCAATCAGTAGAGCCATGCGTGCAGTTTCCATCGTCGCCCCTCAGTTGAAGTTCTGAACTCCCCACACCTCACCGGTGGGTGTCGTGTAGAAGCCACATGCGACACGCGTGAACACCGTCGATGCCATGCTGATGTAGTGTCCGTTCACGGTGTTCGGGTCGCCGTCCTCCGGTCCCTCGTCCCACATCACTTGAAGGCAACCCTCGATGACGTCGCGATCGGATCCATAGTCGGGACACTCGTTTTGACCGCGCGTGCCGCTGGCGCAGGGCTGATCATCGAAGCTCGCATGGAAGCCGTTGACACTGTCGTACTCCGCGTTGCCGTCCGTACAGGCCTCGCCCTCAACCCACCGATCGAGTGGAGGCAAGCATTGGCATTCGGCCCGGTACTGGTTGATGCGCGCTACACAGTCTGCGTGGGGATCCCCGGTGTCTTGGATCGGGGTCGGGTTGCAGTTCGCGATCGGCGCGCTCAGCGGACCCGTCTCACAGGGGCCGGCGGGACCCAAGCCACCAACGCCACCCGTGCCTTCGCCGCCGGTTCCTCCACCGCCAGTCGGATCGATCGGCGGGACGCCGGCATCATCCGATCGCCCATTCGCCGCGATCTGCTTCGCGCCGATACTCCCGTCACAGCCCCATGTCAGCGCCAACAGCGCGACAACCCAAGTACGCCAAGTCCCCATCACTCCGTTTCAGCGTAGCAATGGAGAACATTACGCCCAAATGGGTGATACCTACCCCTACATCGGGCAGACTCGACCGAGTTCATCCTCGAGGATGAGGGTCTAGGGCAGAAACCGAACGCGATGCTCCTGGGGCGGGAGCGGACACACCTCGTATTTTCCGAAGAAGCGATACCGGTTCGCGGCCAACATACGGTAGAAAAAATCGGTGAGCGCGGTCGGGAGGATGCGTAGCCAAGAGACCGCCTTCCAAGGGTAGGCTAGCTCACGAAACGCTTCGAACGCGCCGTTGGAACGCACGAACACGTCGCCATCTCGCACGTAGACCATCGTTTCGACATCATCGGGAATCTCCGGGTGCAATCGTCGAGCGGCCTCCGCGGTCTCGCTTTCGAGTGCCGCGTAGTGGAACACCCGGCGCCGGTCGATGCGCAGTAACAGTTTGACGATCCCGTTGCACATCGCGCACACGCCATCGTAGAAGATCACTCGCGAGGGGAGCGCAGTCATCGGCGCTTCAGGATCAGCAGCCCTGCCTCGGGTGGCCCGGCCACATGAAGGTCTTCGGGCAGGATCCGGTTGACCATGTAGTAGAAAATCGAACTGATCGCGCCCGAGGTCGTCACGGCCGCGTTTCCGTTCGTCAACGGTGTGACGAAGCCCTCACTCGTTTCCGGCAGCAACACCGGCTCGCCGACGACGGCGCCATCCGAGAGGTCGAACGTGACGAATAGCGACTCCCGCGGGATGGGTACGCGTGTCCGCTCACTTCGGGACAGAATCTTCGGGAGGTGGTAGCCACACACCACGTTCATCCACCCACTCTTCGGGCCCACCGTCAGAATACTGTCGATGAACGCGACGGGGGCTGAGAGCAGCAACCCCCAAACGCCTGCCGCCTTTGGGAGTCGCGCCTGGCAGAGATCGTCATAGCTTCTCTGCCAGCGCACCGCGCCATCTTGGGCGTACGCTGTGATTCGGTCTTGAAATGGCGTGTAAATGGTCTCGTCCGCGCCGACGCTCGGGGACGCGGACCCACCGCCCCCCTGTTCGCTTTGCCAGTTGCGGCGCCCCGTATGGGCGTCGATCGAAATCATGCGTCCCCACTCGTCGACTGCGTAGACCGAGTTGCCGTCTTGCGAGATCGCGGGGCTGGTTCCGCTGCCACCGCCCATCGGGGCTTCGAACGCGATCGAGAGAGTGTCGTCGGTGATGTCGATTCCATAGAGCACGCCGGTGTCGGGGGATTTGCCTGCTGCAGTGATATAGAGCCGTCCCGTCTCCGGGTGAAGGGCGGGCGTATTGGCCACCTCGAGCTCCCATCCTTGGATCAGGTTGAAGAGAAAGGGGATCAGCGTGGGGTCCATCAACCCCTTCCACAACCCGTCGGGAGGTTCGTCTTCGGCAGGAGGGCCGGCGCCGCCCGGAAGATCGAGTGGCGGCGCCGCGAGCTCGCCATCGTGCGACGTGAAGAAGAGCACCTTGCCGTTCGTCGTCACGCCGCCCACGTAGTTCTGCCGGCTGAGCATCACCGTCATGAAGCCCCAGTCGACACCGTAGGGCTCGAGGTCGACGACCCACTTGACCTCGCCGTTGGGTCGAAAGGCCCAGAGCTGATTGCGATCTCCGACATAGAGGTCACCGGCGTCGTCGATCGTTGGTGCGTTCATGATCGCGAATGAATCGAGATCCGCGAGTGACTCCTGCGGGGGCGCAGACCACAACACCTCCCCCTCGGGCGAGAGAGCGAAGAGGTGGCTTTCACCAGGCGGGGACCCGGTGACGACATACGAGATCCCGTCGACGCCGATCGTGGGTGGCCAGAAGATCGGATGCCCTCGGAGAAGGTGGGCGTGGAGTTCGTACTCGCTGCGCAGGCTCGTGGGAACGTAGTCCGTATTGCCGCTGTCGCGATGCCCGGCGGGCCACATGCTCTGCATCAGCTGCGGGCTCAGGTTGAGGTCGGTTTTCGGCTGTCGAAAGGCCGGTGGCCCCTTCGCGAGGCGCGCGGACGGGAGAGGCCCAGTTGACGGCCGGGTTTGGCGGTTGCTAATCATCCAGGCCGCGAGCAACCCGAGCGCGATCGGCAGCGCCCATCGAAGCCAGCGTCTCTTTTCGGTGCCCATGGTTGCGTGCTACCACGGCGCGGCGCCACCGAGTCAAGCGCGAACGCATGTCATTGCTTCCTCCCCATCGTCCTTTCGGCATCCGCGCTGTCAACTTGGTCGGGCGAGGTGTTCGCGGTGCAGGCATCGACTGGCCGTCGCTCGATCCCGACAACCTCTTCGAGACGGCGATTCGCCGTGCGGGCTCGGACAATTTCGGAGGCGATGGGTTTCGCGAGGGGTTCACCGAGCTGCTGGAGTCGCTCGAGCGAGAGGGCGCGTTGACCACCCTCGGGCGTCTGAGCTGTCGTGAGACCCTGATCGGCTACCTCGAAAACCGTCTTCGTCTCGAGGAGTATCGGGCCGCGCACCCCGAACTCGATCGCGAAACGATTCGGCGCCCGGTGTTCATCGTAGGCCTACCTCGCACGGGTACCACGATCTTGTTCAACCTGATCTCACAGGACCCGCGGAATCGACCGCCCTTGAGTTGGGAGGTCCATTGGCCCGTCCCCCCTCCCGAGACGGCGACCTACGACCGCGATCCACGCATTGCTGACGCTGAGAAGCTCTTCTCGAACCTCGATCGCCTGCTCCCGAGTCTACCGGCGATTCATGAGTTTGGTGCGATGCTCCCTCAGGAGTGCGTTCCGATTCGCGCGCATGAGTTCCTCAGTGTCCAGTTCCAATCCACGTTCCACGTGCCGAGCTATCAAGCGTGGCTCGACGTCCAAGACTTGCGCCCCGCGTACGCCTTTCACAAGCGGTTCTTGCAGCACCTGCAGAGCAAACACATGAAAGATCGTTGGGTGCTCAAGAGCCCTGCACACCTGGGTGCCATCGACGAGATACTCGAGACATACCCTGACGCGCAGTTCATCCACACACATCGAGACCCGGCCAAGGTGATGCCGTCGCTGGCGAGTCTTCTCTATACGTTTCGATCGATGAACTCCGACGTGCTCGATCCGAAACGCATCGGACGCCAAGTGCTGGACATGTGGACCCTGCGATTGCAACGGGCGACGGAGGCGAGGCGCCGCCATCGTGACAAACCGGACCAGTTCTTCGATGCGTACTTCGAGGATACGCTTGATGATCCTGTCGACCTATTGAGGCGAGCCTACGCCAAGTTCGGACTCCCTTACACCGATGAGGCCCGCGCGCGGATGGCCGCGTTTCTTGCGGACAACCCTCGAGGGAGTCGAGGGGTCCACCGGTACGTTCCCGAAGACTTCGGCCTCGACCTTGGCGATATCCGCGAGCGGTTCGCCGACTACTGCGCAGAGTTCGACGTCCCCTTGTCGGCCTGACCTGTTCCCACAGCCCCAGAAGCGGTACGCTCGACTTCCGAGATGTACAAGAACGTCACCGCGCAGACCATCCACTACTTTGCCCGCCCTCACGCGAAGGTGCTTCGGCAACCGACGACGTCAGAGAGTGCGTGGAAGGGGTCGGAGCTTGCCCAACGAGACGACTGGTGCGACGCCCTGACCGACGCCGAAATCGCCGAGCTCGACGCGGCGCTAGAGCACGCGAGCCAGACCGGAAAACCGACCCGCGAACTCTCAGCGGCTGACTTTCCGCTGCCCGCGCTGCGTTCGAAGATCGCAGTGTGGCGTAGTGCCCTGTTGTCAGGACGTGGCTTTCAACTCGTGACTGGGATTCCCGTCGATCGATGGACGGAACCCCAGTGCGAAACCTTCTTTTGGTGTTTTGGGCTTCACGTCGGAACTCCGGGCGCCCAAAACCCCCAGGGCGATCTGCTCGGCCACGTCCGCGACACGGGGGAGAGCCCAGATGAGGTTCGCCACTATCGTACCCGCGTCAACATCAACTTCCACTGCGATGCGGCCGACGTTGTGGGGCTCCTCTGCCTCCGTGGTGCGAAATCGGGCGGCCTGAGCCGCATCGTGAGCTCCGTGTCCGTGTACAACGAGCTTCTGCGTCGGAGGCCAGACCTCGTGGATCGTTTGTACGATCCGTTCATGCTCGACACCAAGGGCGAAGGGGGTGTCCAGTACCTGCCGGTCCGTCCGTGCCGATACGAAGGCGGGCAGCTGCGTACCTTTTATCACACCGACTATTTCCGCTCGGCGACGGGGTTCCACGGCGAGTCGATGCTGTCGGCCAGCGATCGGAGCTTGCTCGATCTCTACAACGAGATCGCCGATTCCCCGGAACTCTATCTCGATATGGACTTCAAGCCGGGGGTTGTACAACTCGTGTCCAACCACACGATCTTGCATGCACGTACGGGCTACGAAGACTTCGAGGAGCCGGAACGCAAACGGCACCTGTTGCGCTTGTGGATCTCGCTGGCGTCGGACGCCCCGTTGCTCACGAAGGTGCGGACTCAGCGAAGCCGCCTCGGGATGGTCGCAGCCGCAGCGGGCTTCAAACTCACCCACGGGGCCCGTCGCGCGCTACGCGTCTAGCGAACGATCCCGCGAATCGCGTATTGATACGGGAGCGGCTCCTCGACCTGTACGGCGGTGAAGCCGGCCGCCTCGAGTTCCGCGATGACTGTCACGGGTGTGAGTCGGTGCTCTCGAGGTGGCCCCTTCGGGCTCTCCTGGTCGAAATCGATGATGAAGACTTGGCCCTCGTTTCGGAGCGCTTCGTAGAGCCGTGCTGCGTACGCCGAGCGGTCTTGCAGGTGGTGCCACGTGTTGACGACCAGCACGCGATCGGTGGAGCGAGGGTCGAGTGCTGGGTCGTCTTCCGCGACGAGCCCCGGCGTCACGTTTCGAAGTCGCTCGCGGTGCACCCGCTCCGCGAGGTGCTCGATCATGTCCCGATCGGTGTCGAGGGCCAGCACATGCCCACCCGGACCGACTGCCTGCGACAGATACGGAAGGAAGTAGCCAGTCCCCGCTCCAAGATCAACAACGGTCATTCCGGGTTCGCACTCCATCATCGCGATCACCCGTTCGGGCTGTTGCCACCAGTAGCGCTCTTTCGCGTCGAGTTGCGCGGCGTAGATGGCCGGGTCCGGGAGGCGAACTGCTTGAGCCGCCGCGGGACCCTCCTTCGAGCCAGCGCCATGTCGCGAAGTTGATCCCCCGCATGCCGCAAGGAGGCCGAGCAGCGGCACCGCCAGGCAGATCGTCCAAGGGCTGATCGGGGCGGCTCTCACGATGCCTTACAATTAGCGACATCTTTGACCCCGGCAAATGACTTCGCGTATTTAGGTCGAGAAAACGTAAGCCGTTTAACTCCGCGCAGTCACTCGAAAATTGCGCGGTTTCGACCGGCGACTAGACTGCGCTCGTAACCTCTGTTCGCAGAGGGAAGGGGAAGACACTCCATGAAGAGACAACTCAATCCATCTCTGACGGCACTCTTGTGCCTCACTCTGTTGGCCGTTTTCGTGACCGGCTGCAAAGACGACGAAGAGGTGGTGGTCGAAGACACCACAGGCTCCGAAATTCCGGAGCCCGAGCCCGAAGTCGAAGTCATGCCGATGGCGGAGCCATGCTCCTTTGAGACGGTGTACTTCGAGTTCAATGCGTCAGATCTCGATAGCAGCTCGCGCTCCGCGATTCAGGAAGCTGTCGAGTGCTACCGTGGCAGCCCAGATCCCAACTTGAACCTGTTGTTGACGGGTGCGGCGGATCCGCGAGGCACCGAAGAGTACAACCTCGCCCTGGGCGAGCGCCGCGGGCAGGCGGTTCGTAGCTATCTGATCTCGCTCGGGCTGGACGGCAACCGCATCTCGGTCACGTCGGTTGGTGAAGAAATGGCCACCGGGACGAACGAGGCCGGTTGGGCGCGCGACCGGCACGTGACCGGGTCTGCGAACTGACTAGAGTCGGGGCGCGTTCGTTGAGGAGTGACCAGTGATTCTTTCCGTGTCGCTTCAGACGACCGCGCCGACAGCTCTCAATCCATGGCAGTTGGTGATCGGCGCTTCGCCGGTCGTCCAACTCGTCATGCTGATCCTGCTTTTCATGGGCGTGATGTGTCTGTACATCATCGGCGCCAAGTGGATTCGCCTCAAGCAGGTCACCGATCAGAGTCGCTCGTTCCTGGAGTTGTTTTGGTCGGAAGAGAAAGCGCGCAACTGGAGTGCGAAAGCGCTGAACGAGATACACGGCCGAACCGCCGAGTACACGCGCTCGCCAATCGCTACTGTGTTCCGTGCCGGGTACCGAGAGTTGGCGCGAATCGCGCGCACCGGAAAACCTGGCAAAGCCGACGTGGACAACGTGGAACGTGCGCTGCGTCGGGCGCAAAGCGCCGAACTCACCCGTCTCGAGAACAAGGTGTCTTTCTTGGCGACAACCGCGTCGACCGCGCCTTTTATTGGGTTGTTCGGAACCGTCTGGGGCGTCATGAATTCGTTCATCGCGATCCACGGTGAGAAGAGCGCGGGCCTCGATGTCGTGGCACCTGGCATCGCGGAGGCGCTGATTGCGACGGCGTTGGGACTTGCGGCCGCGATTCCTGCCGTGATGGCCTACAACTACTTCGTACGTCGGATCCGAGTCGTCGACAGCGAGACGGCAGCGTTCGCGAGCGACTACCTCAACATCATTCGCCGACACCTTTTGGTTGAATAGCCGTGTCGTTTTCGAGCAACAACGGTTCCGGCGGCGCGCTGAGCGAGATCAACGTCACCCCGCTGGTGGACGTCATGTTGGTGCTGTTAATCATCTTCATGATCGCTGCGCCCATGATGACTACAGGAGTCGACGTCGAGCTTCCGAAAGCTGACGCACCGCGGATGGACGTCGACGAAGAAGTCCCCGTCATCACGGTGCAACGAGATCAGCGAATCTTTCTGTTCGACGAAGAAGTGTCCCTCGATGTGCTGAAGGAACGGCTCACGACCGACTCCCGAGTACAGAGCGTCGACGAGGTTTTCGTTCAAGCGGATGAGCAGGTCCCGTATGGGGTCGTCGCGCAAGTCTTGGCGCTCGTTCGCCAGGCCGGGATCGGGAAGATGGGGCTCGTGACCGATCCAGTCACCCGAAAGCCGCGGTAGATGTCCGACGATGCCGTTGTGGATTGGCGAGCGCTCAGTCTTCTCGAGCAGGAACGGACGACCTTTGCTGAAGTTGCGGGCGGCGTTGGTTTCACCGTGGGCGCGTTCGTGGCCGTTCCCGCGCTCGCGCTCTTAACCGCGCTCCTACTCGGCGTTATCCAGACTGTGCTGGGGACGGCGACCGCCGCCCTGCCGCCACCCCCCATCGAAGTCATCGAGACCCGGTTCGTCCGTCTCGGCAAGAAGAAGCCACCCCGGGCCCTGCCGAGCAAGGAAATTCCCGAGGCTCCGCAGCAGGCGCCCGTGCCCGAGGCACCCCAGGCCGAGCCCGAGTCCGTTGCCGTCGCTGGCAAGGCCGACAAAGGGATGACCAAGCCCAAGAAGAAACGCGACAAACCCGAAGATGACCTGCTCTCGCAGCTCGGCGAGCGGGCTGGGGCGATTTCCGATTTATCGAAGGGGCCAGAGCTCGAGGGTGACCCGGATGGCATTGCAGAGGGCACGAAAGCGACGGGCACCGATCGAGAGATCTACATCGGCAAATTGTATTCGTATTTTCGACGCGGCTTTCGTACGCCCACGAGCATTCCGGAAGATGAGCTGAACGAACTCACCTGCGTGCTCGAGCTTTCGATCGGTGAGGACGGACGCGTGGACGGGTACGAGATCACGCGGTCGAGCGGGAATGAATCCTTTGATGCTGCCGTTCGTCGCAGGGTGGACCAGGCCGAAGGGGCCGAGCTGCCTCCGCCGCCCGCGTCAATCGAACGACAGGTGCTGGGAAACACGATTTCGTTGCGCTTCTTTGGGCGCCACTTTCAATGAGGACAGACATGGCTTGGACAGGGTTGGGGAATCGAAGAATTCGGGAGATCGGCGTTGCGATCCTTGTACTCGCGCCGATCGCGTTCGCGGCGATGCCCGCGGCTCGCGAAGACGAGGCGCCCCCTTTGCCCGAAGACAAGATCGTCGTCGATATCGACGCGGCGGACGAGGAAGTGTTCCGGATCGGAATCCCAGATTTCGCGGGTAGTCCGGCGACGATTTCCGTCGGCGGCGCGGATGTCCTTCGGAACGACTTTCGCCTGATGCCGGGGTTTCGTGTCATTGGAACGAGCGCCATTCGCCACGACTCGAAAAGCCTGGGCGTCGGGGTCGATCTTGGGCAATGGGCGGCACTTGGCGCCAGCGGTGTGATCAAGGGCGCCGTCTCGGGTGGGCAAGCCAACGTCGACCTGGAACTGCGGTTCTATCAATCGAGTGGTGGTGGAGCCGCCGCTCTCACCAAGAGGTATCAGGGGAACCCGGATCAGCTCCGCAAATGGATGCATGACTTCGCCAACCAGGTGATCGGGGTCTTGACCGGCGTGCGCGGGCCGTTCGGTACCGAGATCGCGTTCGCCCGCAAACTGGGCCCAGGTCGAAAGAACGTCTACGCGGCGTCGATGGACGGGTACGGCGTGCGTCGCGTGTCGAGCGGTGGGGGCGTATCGATGTTGCCGTCGTTCGGCGCAGGCACGATTTGGTACACGCGTCTTTCCCCCAAGGCGATGTTCATCACCAACACACGCACCGGCGGAAGGCGCGTGATTGGAGGGAAGGGCATCACGATGGCGCCAGCGATCTGCGGCGACCGCGTGTACTTCACGTCCTCACGCCAGGGGAACTCTGAGATCTATAGTGCGAACCTCGATGGCAGCGCGGTACGCCGACTCACGAACAGCCGTGGCATTGATGTAAGCCCAACGTGCGGGCCGGGAAGCAAGCTCGCATTCGTGTCGAACCGGCACGGAAGCCCACAAGTCTTCACGATGAATCGTGATGGCAGCGAGGTGACGCGGGTCACGTTTCGAGGCAACCACAATCAGACGCCTGCCTGGTGTATGGATGCCGGCCAACCCCTGATCGCGTTCAGTGGTCGAGACTCCAATTTCGACGTCTTCACGGTCAACATCGAGACTCAGGAATACCAGAGGCTCACGCAAGGGCAGGGCGACAACAAGGACCCCGCGTTTTCGCCGGATTGTCGAATCGTCGCCTTCACTTCCAATCGCCGGGGTGGATCCGGTGTGTATCTGTCCGGCCTCGACGGCCTCGATCAGAACCAAGTGATCGAAGGTGGCGCCGAAACTGTTCGCTGGCAGCGTTAGAA
>JBATTM010000725.1:0-1735 GCA_049670545.1 Polyangiales bacterium | reverse complement strand
CCACAGAGCCCGAGGCGACCATTCATCTCGATGCAAGCGATTGGGTCGCGATGACCACGGGCAAGATGAACCCCATGCGCGCGTTCATGGCTGGGAAGATCAAGGTCGATGGCGACATCAAGCTGGCCGTGAATCTTCCCGCGGTGGTCAACATGGTCGAAGGCTACGGAATCGGGACGCAGGGGCCGATCGCGATGGTTCGCGCCGCGATCGACAATACGATCGGCAATCTGAGACGACCCCTCCCCACCGTCTCACCAATGCCTCCGCGCATCGCAGGCGGGGTGCCACTCGTGAGAGCGGGGCGGCGTCTCCTTCGCAATCCGACCGCGTTCTTCTCGGCGTGTCGCGCGGACCAAGGCGACACGTTCGTCGTGGACGCGTTCGGGTATCGACTATTCTGCGTGTTCTCCGCAGTCGGGGTGCGATCGCTGTGGGCGCTCCCCGAAGAGATCGCGAGTAAGGCCCTCGCTGACCTCGCCCTTCTCAGCCACAAGGCGCCGGTCGAACTCTTCGAGGGGCGAAGGACCTTCCCGCACGACTTGTTCGCGAAAGACGACGTGCGGGCCTACCTCAGCAACCTACGAAGCGCCGTCGACACGGAACTCGCAGAGCTCGGAGAGTCCGGCGTCATCGAGGCGTTTGCATTCGCAAAGCGGCTCGCGCACCGCATGGGAATGGCTTCCTGGGGCGGCGCGGAGGCCGCGTCGTCGGAGTATCTGCCCCGGCTCGCGGTGCTGTTCGACCGATTGGACATGTCGGAGTCGTTCGTGCACCCCCACAAGGCCCTGCTCACCATCGCGACGCGCAAGGCGCGGGAGCGGGCGGCCATGCACGAGATTGAAGAGATCTTCAGCGAGATCCTTCGGAAGCGGTCCGCCGACGGGTCGACCCTGGGCGATGAAGGCCTATTCAAGCGCATCTGCGAGTCGTGGGCGCACGTACAGAGCCCCGACCGAGAAATCGGCATCGCCCGAGACGTCATCGTGATCCATATGGGGTCACAATCGAATCTGTTCGCGGCGATGGCGTGGACGCTCATCTTTCTGCTCTCGCAACCCGACGTCGTCCGGAAGATTCGAGATGGCGACGACTCCATCTTGAACCCGTTCAGCCATGAGGCGATTCGACTCACCCAGCGGTCGATCGTCCTTCGACGTGTGGTCACACCCATCGACTTCGAAGACGAACGAAGGACCTATCACCTCGAGCCGGGGACACTCGTGGCGACCATGATGTCCGTGACCAACACCACGGCCGCACCTTGGCTCGCCAAGTTCGATATCTCGAACTACCGAGGTTCGGTATTCCCAAGGAGCAAGGAGCTGGCCACGCCCGAACTCGTGACGACCTACGGCCACGGAAAGCACACGTGCCCCGCGCACCGGTTTTCGACATCGGCGATCACCCAGGCCGTGGGCGAACTCGTTCGTCGCTTCAACCTCGAGCCACGCTACAACGACCCAAACCCTCGACCGCGGCAACTCGGAGGCGTCGCGCGAGCCGATCGCCCTTGCAAAATCGCGTACACGCGACGCTAGGGTCTTCAGACTGCACAGCCGATCAGCACGGCTCCACGTGGCGTCCGAGCTCCGCGCAGGGTCGCGCGTGAGGCAGTCCTCTCGCGTTCGCGTTTGTTGCCACAGAGTCACGAATTTGCGATCCTGCTTCAGCAATACAGTATTGCTGTTATTCGGGGGCTTGAATCGATGACGTTGATAACTCGTTCGACTGT
>JBATTM010000724.1:0-2092 GCA_049670545.1 Polyangiales bacterium | reverse complement strand
GCCCAAGCGTGCCGCGCCTTGCTCGTCGCGGAAAGCCGACACGTTCGCCGCCTGACCGCGGATGCCGACGGCGAAGAACTCGCCGCGGCGAAGGATGCCACGCGCAGCGCATTCGCAGCCGCACTCGAGGAGGGCGCGGACACCGATTGCCCGACATCGAGCATCGACGAGGGGCTCGTTGCGGGCCTCGATGAGATCTCGGACGACGTCGTTCTGCGGACGGTCGTATCCCAGGGGCTCGGCGACTCACGCTATCTGAAGCTCACCCCGGGCAACACGGAGTACCTCGGGAGGACGTATACGCCACAGTGCGTACAATGATCTGACTACAGCTACTTCGCCCGCCGGGGAAGCGTCAACAAGCTCCTCATCTACTATCAGGGGGGCGGGGCCTGCTGGAACGCATTCACATGTGGAATCCCGATCTGCAGAGCGCTTCCAAATGACAACCTCAGCGAGTTCGCATCCGAGGGCTTCTTCGATCTCGACAACGAAGCCAACCCCTTTCGCGACTGGAACATCGTCTTCGTGACGTACTGCAGCTGTGACATTCACTTTGGCGACGCCAGCGTCGACTACCCAGGAAGTGACGAGACCACCCAACACCTCGGGTTTCACAACGCCAAAGTCGTCGAGAAGTGGGCACGCGAGCACTTCGTGAACCCGGAGACGATATTCATCACTGGGTCGAGTGCCGGCGCATATGGCGCGTGGTTCCACGGCCCCCTCCTCCACGACGCCTGGCCGGCTTCACAGATGCACGTGCTCGCTGACGCGGGCAACGGTGTCATCACCGATGACTTTCTGCAGAACGAGTTCAGTAACTGGAACTTCGTCGTCAACCTCCCCGATGTGCCGGGCGCACTCGAGGCCATCACCGAGGGCAGCGGCATGCCAGCGTACACGGAAGCGATCGCAACCGCGTTTCCAGACACGAACTGGGCACACTACACGGCCTTCTACGACGGAAGCCCTGGCGGCCAAAGCGGCTTCTACAACGTCATGCTGAACGACGGCAGCCCCGCGGGCACTGTGACCTGGTGGGAGGCGAGCTGTGAGTTCGGCGATCTCGCCCTCGCGCAGTCGGAAGAGACGTATGACGCCGTCCCCGACAACTATCGATACTACTTTGGAAGCGGGACCGCACATACGGTGTTCCGCAACGACAAAGTGTACGGCGACACCACCGGCGGGGTTCCCGCGTTGGTGGATTGGGTCAACCCGATGCTCGCAAGCGGCCCCGACGGGCGCGACCCTGCATGGAGCAACGTGGTCTGCGAAGACTGCGGAGTACTACTCGAGGGAGACCCACAGCCAATCCCCCTTCAGGCTCCATTCGAACAGCAAGGCGACGATCTCGTCGTCGTGTGCGAGTAGGCCCACGCCCCCAACGCGGGAGAGACATGAAGAGCGACCCGATCCACTTCTGGTACGAGTTCGCCAGCACGTATTCGTATGTGTCCGTGATGCGCGTCCACAAGGTCATCGAGGCGGCGGGAGGAACACTCGTATGGCGACCTTTCTTGCTTGGTCCAACATTCGCCGAGCAGGGGTGGGACGATTCTCCATTCAACATCTATCCCCGCAAGGGCCGCTACATGTGGCGCGACCTCGAACGGCTCTGCGAAGACTACGCCCTGCCCTTTTCGAAGCCCTCGGTCTTTCCGCGAAACGGCCTGCACGCAGCACGCGTCGCGCTCGTCGCCCACGACCAAGGCTGGTGCCCTGCGTTCTCGCGCGCGACCTTCGCCGCCAACTTCGCGGCGGACCGTGACATCGGGACAGTCGAGGTGCTGACCGAGATCATTGCCGATCTAGGCCACGACGCGGCGGCGACGCTCGAGATGTCGCGTACGGCCACGATCAAAGACCGGTTGCGCGCCCAGACTGAGGAGGCACGCGGACTTGGGGTGTTCGGTGCACCCAGTTTCACGGTCGGAGACGAGCTCTTCTGGGGGAACGACCGCTTGGGGACAGCGGTCGCATGGTCGCTGGGGCTGCGTTAGGACCGGATCAACTGGGGCAATCGGGACGGGCTCGACGCAATCATGTGGCGGACGGCTCGGCTTGCAAGAGTTGGCCGGTGCACTTG
>JBATTM010000723.1:0-8789 GCA_049670545.1 Polyangiales bacterium | reverse complement strand
ACATCAACACCACCGCCATGATCACCGGCGCATCGAGCGATTCGATCGACTCGATCGTGAGAAGCCCAAGACCGGGCCACGCGAAGATCTTCTCGGTGATGATGGCGCCGCCCACCAAGAACGGCAGGCTTAGACCGATCAGCGTGACCACCGGGAGTAGGGCGTTGCGAATCGCGTGGCGGATGACAACGCGACCCATCGGCATACCCTTCGCGCGTGCCGTCCGAACATGATCATGACGAAGGGTTTCGATCAACTCGCCGCGCATGATCCGTGCGTACGTTGCGGCGCCCGCAATTGCAAGAATCAAGGCGGGCAAGAGAGCATGATAGACATGGTCGACTGGATCGACGCCGTATCCCCCGTATGGGAACCATCCGAGCAGGAACGCGAACACCAGGAGAGCGAGCGGCCCGGTCACGTACGTGGGCAGGCTGATTCCGACGAAGGTGGTGAACATGATCGCCGTATCGGACCAACGGTTGTGGCGCAGCGCTGCAATGATACCGGCGGTCAGCCCGATGAGAAGTTCGAAAAGGACTGCGAGCGTCGCTAGCAACAACGTGCGTGGAAGACGATAACCGATGACGCTCGCGACTGACTCGTGATGCGAATAGGACTCGCCGAGATCTCCTTGGAACAGGCCACAGAAGCCCCGCGTGCCGTCCTCCCGTTCGTAGTGCGGAGAGTCCTTGCGAACGCACGGAAGGACGCCGAGATAGCTCAAGAATTGCTCCGGCACAGGGCGGTCCAGTCCCTTCTTCGCGTTGAAATCGGCGATCTGTTCGGCTCTCGCCTGGGGACCGAGGACTGTCACGGCCGGGTCTCCGGCGACGAAAATCAAGAAGAAAACGAGGGTCACGACGGTCATCACGACCAGCAACCCCCAGAGTGCCCGCTGTGCGACGAACCGTATCATGAGGCGCCTTCCGCGGCGTAGATGCGCTGTTCGACCCGCTTCTTGGGGAGATCAAGCCATATGTTGCGGTACTCGTTGGGCCACACGGGATGGGGGCGGAAGTTCTTCACGAAGGGTTGCCACACGAACATCTCGATCGGGTAGTAGAGGAACACCCACGGGGCGTCGGACGCGAGGATGGCGTTTGCTTCTGCGTACAGCTCGAGCCGCACCGCACGATCGAGTTCGGGACGCGCCCTATCGAGGAGCGCGTCCAGCTTCGGGTTGCGGTAGAACGATCGGTTCTCCGAATTCTCAGGGTGAATCGATCGGCTGTGAAAGAGGATGTCCATGAAGTTGGAGGGGTCCGGAAAATCTTGGTGCCACCCGGTGAACGCTGCCTGCGCCACACGGGGTTTTCCTGTCTCCTTCAGGTAGGTCGCGAAGGTCACGAGCTTGAGTTCGATCTCGATTCCGATTTTCTGGAGATCCTGCTGAAAGAATTGGGCGACCCGAACCTCTCCGTCCCCGCGAACCCAAAGCGTGACCGGTTCGGGGAGTCCGTCCGGATACCCTGCGAGGCGCATCTCCTCTTTGGCGCGTGCGAGGTCGAAGCCTTGCCTCGCCTCGAGCCCGGGGTCGTGGGGGGCGACCATCGGTGGGAGGATCTGCGTGGCGGGGATCACCGTACCCGGATCCAGTCGCTCGAGCTTCGAGCGATCGATGGCGAAGGCGATCGCGCGTCGCACGTGGACGTTGTCGAAAGGTGGTAACTCGCAGTTGAGGCCCAGCGCGAACACCGAGGGGCTTGGGGCTTCCGCGCGATATGGCGCCCACGGCTTCGACTCCCGAAAGAAGAGTCGGTTCACTTTGCTCGGCCGATGGATGATGTCGAGACCGCCGTTGCGGAAACGGGCGCTCGCAACGTCTGCGCTGATGTTCTCGAGGAAGACCATCACATCGGGGCGCGCTGCGGGGTTCCAATACCCGTCGAATCGGTCGAACTCGACCTGCACGCCGCGCTCCCAGCGGCGAAGCGAGAACGGGCCGGTGCCGATTGGGTTTCTGCCAACGGCGGTCCGCCCCTCGGCGGCTTCGAGCGCCTCTACGTGTGTGCGCTCGATCGGATACGCGAATGGCATCGCGAGCGCGTTGAGGAAAGTCTGGTCAGGCTCGTCGAGTCGAAACTCGATTGTCTTGTCATCGACCACGACGATGCCCGGGATGTGATCCGTTTCGCCGGCATGAAACGCCGGCGCGCCGACGATCGACTTGTAAAAAGGATACCCGGGCGAGCCAATTTTCTCGCTGAGCAGTCGATGCAACGACCAAGACACGTCTTCGGCGGTCAGCGGCTTGCCGTTGTGAAACTGGACGCCATCACGGAGCGTGAAACGGAATACCTTGCCATTGTCCGAGACTTCGGGGAGCGCGACGGCGAGGCTCGGGATCATGTTGCCGTCATAGTCGTAGTCGAGGAGGCCGTCGTAGAGGAGTCGGCAGGCGGCAGTCGAAAGTGTGTCGTACGCGAAGTGCGGGTCGAGGGTGTGGATGTTACTCCCGGCCGAGAA
Source organism: Polyangiales bacterium (assembly GCA_049670545.1). Classification (GTDB taxonomy): domain Bacteria; phylum Myxococcota_A; class Polyangia; order Polyangiales; family Houyiibacteriaceae; genus SG8-38. The sequence goes on along the minus strand of JBATTM010000723.1, from coordinate 6,320 downwards.
GACGAAGACGCCACCGGGCTCTGGGGTTTCTTGCCCCGCACCGACGAAGCGCGGGCCGACGGGTGCTTTCGGAAGGTGGGTCACCACCCAACCTCCGACCAGGCCCGCCAGGCCCAGCATCGCCAGGCGTGCGACCCACCGCGAGCGAGGCGCCTTAGTCTTTCGGGTCGAACGCATCGCGCAATCCTTCCCCGAAGAGGTTGAAACCGAACACGGCCATGCTGATCAATACAGCTGGATAGATCGTCAGTCTTGGTACGCCGAGCAACAGCGATTGGCTGTCGTTGAGCATGGAGCCCCAACTTGCCGTCGGGGGTCGCACGCCGAGGCCAAGGAAGGAGAGGGCGCTCTCGGCGATGATCATCCGTGCGACGAGGATGGTCGCGATCGCGATGATCGGCCCCACGACGTTGGGTAGAACGTGGCGGGCGAGAATCCGTACATGTCGCAGACCCATCGCTCTCGCAGCCTGAATGTAGTCGAGCTCGCGCGCCTCCATCGTCTTGGCCCTCGTGACCCGGGCGAGCGTCGTCCACGAGAGGACTCCGAGAACGATGCAGATCGTCCCGATCCCTGGCGCGTCCCACACCCGCTGCATGACGATGGCCAGGAGAAGGAACGGCATGGACAGCACCACGTCGACGAAGCGCATCAGGGTGGAGTCGAGACGGCCACCAACGTATCCCGACACCAGGCCGAGGGACACCCCGATGAACACAGCGAGGGCGGTCGCGATGTAGGCGACCAGCATGGACACGCGGGCGCCGCTCAGCAGCCGACTGAGCTCATCGCGTCCGAGGGGGTCGCCCCCAAGCGCGTGGTCGGGCGCCTGTCCGGGGCCGGCGGGAAGGCCATTGCTGAGAAGGAGCGTGTCCGTGAACTGCTCGACCGGGTCATACGGGGCGAGCCACGGCCCTGCGATCCCGAGCAATGTGACCGCGACGACCAGCACCAGCCCGGCGAGAGCCCCCTTGTTTCGCCGAAAGCGTCGAAACGCCCGAGAATCCATGCGTTCGGTGGGGGTACCGGGTTCGCAGGGTGCAGTCAATATCGGTGCCGGATCGCCTTTCTCGTATCGCCCGCGCTGGCTGTGAGAAATCCCGATCTCATACCTGATACCCCGATCGACTCGATCGTGGGAAAGGGTCACCAAAGCCCCCAGAGATCTCTAAGTTAACGTGTAATAACAAATGCTTATGCATCCATGCTTTTTATCGTTGACATGATTCTTTTCAATGGAATACATTCGCTATAAGTTATTCAAATGACTCTACCGAGAGGACAACACCGAGGGTACCGGGAACCAGAGCGCAGCTGGTCGGACAACGAACTCGAAGAGATCGAGCAGGCCCACGCCGACGGGATGAGCGTCCAGCAGATCGTGGATGTCTTCACAGCGCGAGGTTCGCGGCTCAGCGAAGCCACGTTCCGCAAGTACGTGCAGCTCGGGTTGCTGCCGAGGAGCGTGCGCGTCGGCCGCAAGGGGAAGCATCGCGGGTCCCAAGGGCTCTATCCCGCGACGGCGGTGCGCCAAATCGATCACATCCGTCGGCTGATGCACCAGGGCTTCACGATGCAGGAGATCCAAAAGGAGTTCCTCTTCGTTCGGGGTGATATCGACGCGCTCAGCCGGCAGCTGACGCGGGTCCACGAAGCGATCCGCACTGCGGTGCAGGAACAGCAGCGCGAGACCGGCGACGACCCGGGCGTCACCGGCGCGCTGTCCGAAGTTCGCGAGCTCGGCAAGGAGCTCGTCCAAAAGCTCGAGGCTATCGAGCGGCGCCTCACGATGCGCGCCCGGATGGCTCGAGCAGCAGTTTGACCAGTTGGAGGGGGAGAACCAATGACGGACGCAGCAAGCGCAAACAAGGATGCAGGGGCAGAGTCAGGCGAAGAAGAGCGGGAGTCGCTCGCAGACGCGCTGACGGAGACGGATCAAGATGATCGTCGGGGGCGACGCAAGCGACGTTCGCGCGCACGGGCTCGAACCATCTCGATTCGGCGCTTGAGCAAGGCGGAGCTCAATCGTGGTCGTGAACTGTATCCAGAAACCGACTACTGGAAACCGAAAAGTCGTTCCGAGTGCAAGGACATGGAACGCCCTTGTCCGTTCGTGTCCTGCAAGTACCACCTCTACATCGACGTTCATCCCGTGCGCGGGTCGATCAAGCTCAACTTCCCGGACCTCGAGATCTGGGAAATGACCGAGACTTGCGCGCTCGATGTCGCGGACCGAGGGGGCATCACGCTCGAAGAGGTGGGTGAGATCATGAACCTCACGCGTGAGCGTGTGCGACAGGTCGAGACCGCCGGCTTGGCGCGCCTCCAGGAATACCGAGGTGTGGAGCGCCTCAAGGACTACGTGACCTGAGACTCAGGCGGTTGATCGGGTGGGGACCCGGACAGTCGCCCCTCATGCAGCAATGCCACTCCAAGGGCAAACAAGGGGGAAGGGTGTCGCCGGTCGGCGGCACCCTTTTTTATTCACGCTCGATGCTGGCTTGCCAAGGGTGAGCTCTGATAGGGTCGCCCGCGCCAAGGGAGGTGTGATGTGCGTTACTTCGCGTTGTGTGTGATCGCGGTTGGGGCCTTGGGCTGTGGAGATGACGACGGCTCGGGCGGTAACGCAGGGTCTGGTGGAGCGGCTGGAACGGCCGGTTCGGGTGGAGCGACGTTATTGCTCGACGAGTACATCCTCGAAGACGATGCGCTCGTGCCCGAGAGCGGCGCGTTCGATTCCGAGAGTAGAAGCTTCTTCGTCGGAAGTGCCAGCGAAGGAAGCATCACACGGGTCGAGGCGGATGGTACTGAGTTGGTCGTTTACGAGCCACCCGCCGAAGAGACTTGGCGGACCCTTGGCATCGCGATTGACGCGGACGCCCGTCGACTGTGGGCTTGTGCTCAGGAAGGGGAGACAGGCGCCACCACGACGCAAGAGCTCTGGATCTTCGACCTCCCCGACGGAGAGCGGACGGCGACCCTCGATCTGGCGACGGCGGCCGAGGGCTCGACGTGCAACGACATCGCGCTCGACAGCAGCGGCCTGGCGTACGTCAGCGACTCGGCGAATCCCCGCGTGTATCGCGCGGACGCGGCCGCGCAGAGCGTCGAGGTATGGGCAGATGACCCCTTGCTCGCAGCAGAGGGCGCCAACTTCGGTGGCAATGGCATCGCGGTCACGGAGGACGACGCCTTCGTCTTGCTCTCGAAGACGCTCGCAACGGTGTCGACACCGCGGTTGCTGCGCATCGCTCGAGGCGATCCGACCAACATCGTTGGCATCAACACCACGCCGGAACTAAGCGGCGCCGCCGATGGGATGAGCTTCCTAGGTGGGGATCTGTACCTCGCGATCGTCGGGACCGGGGAGGTCGTTCGCCTCGTGAGCGGAGACGATTGGGCAAACGCGACGGTGACGGTCACGGCTGCGGTTGCCGGTACGTCGACGGTGCGTCCTGCAGAGGGCCAGCTGTACGGAATTTACAGTGACATTACCGCCCTGCTGCTCGGCAACCCCGTCAGTCCACCCTTCCGAATCTTTCGGATCGATCTCTCTTCGTTCGAATGAGTGTTGCCGCCTTGTCAGCCCCCGCTCCGTTGCGTACGGTGCGCGCCGTCGTGACCCGCGTGGCCACCATTGCCTTGCTTGCCCTCATGGCGGCGGTTTCCGCGAGTGCGCAGGAGGCCGCCTGCCCCTCTGGCAATCTCCTCGCCGGAAAGAGTCCGTCATCCTCGAACGGGATCGCTTCGCCCGTACGGCTCACCAATGGTGTGATGGCGGCCGAGGGAGACCCCTGGGAGACCGAACTCACCGCCGTCCTGCAAGGCGGGCCGAGCGCGTTCCTCGTCTATGATCTCGGTGCGATCACGACGATCGGGGCGATCGATCTCTCCGGCGACAACAACGACGACTACATCGTCGAGATCTCGAACGATGGAACGGCGTTCGCGCCGCTCTGGGTCGGCGATCCGGTTTCCGGACAAGGCATGCGCAGGCGCAGCGCGCAGGGCCTCAGCGGCAAGGGGCGCTATCTGCGTTTCCGTGCCGAGGGCGGGGACGGCTATTTCAGCCTGAGCGAGGTGCAAGCGTTTTGCGAGAAGCCCTCGCCGTGGCCGCCCGCGATCGAGGTGAAGTCGAGCGCCAGCTGGCTCTGGAAGAACCTGATGAGCAAGCGCGACCACCGCTACCGATTGGGCTTGGCGGTGCTCGGTCTCTTGTTCTTCATCGCGGTCTTCAGAACCGGCAAGACCAGAGGCGCTCTCGCGGTCGCGGTGGTGTCGGCGCTGGCGATGTTGGGCACATCCGCGTATCGGTTCTACGGCGCGCGGCACGCTCCTTGGTTCGCGGAGTGGGGCGCGTATCTGGTCGGGCTCTTGGTGTTCGTATGGATCCTGCGCGGCCTTTGGCTTCTCCGTCGGGGCGGCGGCGCGACATGGTGGGAACGTGGCGCGCTGATCTGCGTCATCGCGGCTTCAGCGGCAGCCTGGGTCAACTTCGGCGTCTATCATAGCTCTCGCATCGTTCACTACTGGGACACCTTCCACTACTACATCGGTTCCAAGTATTTCGAAGAGAACGAGTACGAACGACTGTACGAGTGTGTCCTCGCCGCTGACTACGAGGATCGTGGCGCTTCCGATTTGCGAAAGCGCAAGATTCGAGACCTCGTCGACAATCGGCTTCACTACCTCACCGAAGACGACGTCATCGGGTACCAAGAGTCGTGTTCGTCTCATTTCTCCCCGGAGCGATGGCACGCGTTCAAGCAAGATGCCCGTTCGTTCCGAACCGTCATGGGAACGTCTTGGTGGCGCGACATGGTGATGGACCACGGCTACAACGCGAGTCCGATATCCAACATGGTGGCGTCCGCGTTGACGAACGTCGGATGGCAAGCGCAAGTGCCCGACCAATCCGGGGTCCGTGTGGCACCGGAGGTGATGAAGACCTTCCGCACCCGGATCCTTCGGTACTCAATGATCGATTTGGCGCTCTACGCGGGGGCGTTCCTGTTGATGTTCTGGGCATTCGGGTTGCGTGCCGTCACGCTCGCCGTGTTGATTTGGGGGACTGGGTATCCGTGGGCCTATTTTTGGACGGGCGGCAGTTTTGCCCGCGTGCCCTGGCTCTTCATGGCTGTCGCGTCGGTGGCCTTGTTGCGCAAGGGTTGGCCACTCCTGTCGGGGTTCGCACTTTCGTGGAGTGCGCTGCTGCGCCTCTTCCCGGCCGCCCTCGCTGGCGGACCGGGCGCCGCTATCGTCGATCGCTTCATTCGCCGCAAACGGATCGAACGTCCTTGGCTGAACTCCGAGGACAAGCGCTTTATCATTGGCGGCCTGCTTGGCCTGTTGGTTCTATGCTCGGCGAGCATCGCGATCAACGGCGTCGACGCGCACACGAGCTTCCTGGGCAACACGTTGAAGCACGCCGAGACGCCGCTCACGAACCATATGGGCCTCCCGACGCTGCTTTCCTATCGGATGGGCGACGTCGGGAGATACAGCAAGGACTCGAGCCTCGAGGATCCGTGGGCGAACTGGAAGCAACACCGCAAGGAGAACAAGCACGATCTACGCTGGCTTCATGGCCTGATCCTGCTCGGGATGTTCGTGCTGCTCGCGCTCGCAGGAAGACGCATGGCGAGTTGGGCGGTGCTTGCCAGTAGCATCATCTTGATCATCGGTTTCTTCGAACTCACTTGCTACTATTACAGTTTCGTCGTGTTGCTCGCGCCTCTGGCCATCGAGCGCCTACGCTATACGGTGGCCTTGATCCTCATGGTGCTCGCAGGTCTCATCATTCAATTTCTCGTCGGGTGGTACGATGAGCAATACATTCTCGAAACTGCGGCGGTCCTGATCCCCCTGCTCTACGTGATCGGCGACGCAGTGAGGCACCCGTTTCCCGAGTCGTCGCCGGCGTCGGCTCCATAGGTTCCTTTTCCTGTGTTCTGGGCTGGTTTTGGGGTTCCGCGGGGCATCGCCTAGAATTGTGAGGGGATGACACCGTTGGTACGAGCGATGATGTGCGCCTTCGCGGCGCTTGTGGCTGGCTGTTCGAGCGCGAGCGGAATCGAAACGATCTGCCCGAGCGGGAAGGTTGCGCTGTGCGCGAGCCCCGCCGATACCCTTTCGTGCTGCCAGGAGTTCAAATGCGCCGATGGACGCATCGTGCCGTGCTCCAGTCTCGCGCGCGCCGAATGTCAGACCCAGGTGTGCGAGCGTGTCGTCGAGTTTGATGCCGGCGTGCCGGACGCAGAGGTCCCTGACGGCGAGGTCCCGACCGGTGGCACCGGCGGCATGGGCGGCGAGCCCGGGAC
>JBATTM010000722.1:0-2436 GCA_049670545.1 Polyangiales bacterium | reverse complement strand
TCTCTTTTTGCACATAGGCGCGCTGCTCGACCTTGCTGATGATCTCGGCGTACGTACTCGGTCGCCCGATACCTTCTTCTTCGAGCTTCTTGACGAGCGTCGCCTCGGTAAAGAGGGGCGGCGGTTCGGTCTTCTTGTGATGGGATTCGACCCCCGGCGGAATCACGACCGTCAGCGTCTCTCCTTCTTGGAGTTCCGGCAACGTGTCGTCCTCGTCGTCCGGGGTCTGTTCCTCCCCCGCAAGAGGCTCGGTGGTCGCTCCGTAAACCGCACGCCACCCCGGGACTTTCAGCACGCTCCCGCTTGCACGGAGGCCGTAGGTACGCCCCTCGGTCGTCGCCTCGATCGCGACGCCTGTCTGATCGAACACCGCCGGAATCATCTGCGACGCGACGAACCGATCCCAAATGAGCTTGTAGAGCTTGCGTTGTGGGTCCTTCAGGTACTTGCTCACCGCTTCCGGCGGAAGGTCGAGGCGGGTCGGACGGATCGCCTCATGTGCGTCCTGCACGTTTTGCTTCTTCGACTTGAAGATGTTGGGCTTCTCGGGAACCGCATCCTTGCCGTACTTCTCGCCGATGTACGCACGGGCGTCGTTCACAGCATCCGGCGACAAGCGCACGCTGTCGGTACGCATGTAGGTAATGAGGCCGACCGTCTCGGAGTTCTTGCCACGCCCGAGCGTGATGCCTTCATAGAGCTGTTGCGCGATACGCATCGTGCGCTTGGGAGGCATGCTGAGGCGGTTGGCTGCGTCCTGCTGAAGCTTGGACGTGGTGTACGGAGCGGGCGCCCTGCGCGATGCCTTGCGCTTGGTGATCCCGCCAACACGATAGTCCGCCCGCTTGAGGTCGGACACGTACTTCTCCGCGTCGGCTCCACTCAGCGCAGCAAGCCGGGAGCCCACCTTGTCGAGCTTTTTCCCATCCACGCTCTGCAGGCTTGCCATGAACGACTGTGGCTTCTCCCCCTTCAGGCGCGCGTCGACCAGCCAGTAGTCGACGGGGATGAACGCATCGCGCTCATGTTGCCGGTCGACGATGATGCGGAGCGCCGGGGTCTGTACGCGACCGGCGGATAGCCCGAACGCAAGCTTCTTCCACAGCAGGCTCGACAGCGGATACCCCCCGATGCGATCGAGAACCCGCCGTGTGCGCTGCGCTTCGTACAAGTTGGAATCCAAATCCCGCGGGTGCTCGAGCCCTGCCGCGACGCCGCGCTTGGTGATCTCTTCGAACAACACCCGCTGGATCTCGGCATCCTTGTTGACGTCCTGCGCGAGCTCCATCAGGTGATAGGCGATCGCCTCGCCTTCACGATCCGGGTCGGTGGCGAGAAGCACCTTGTCGGCTTTCTTCGCGGCCGCGCGGATGGCCTTGACCACCTCGGGCTTCCCTTTTTCTTCCAAGAACTCGTACGTTTCCTGGAAGCCATTTTCGATGTCGACCCCGCCACGCTTGGGGAGATCCTTAATGTGGCCTTTGGACGCAAGGACCTCGTAGCCGTCTCCGACGTACTTCTTGATGGTCTTCGCCTTGGCAGGGGACTCTACGATCAGCAGAGTGTTGGACATCGATCTCCTTTAGTAAGACTCGGTTCGGCCGCCGCAACTCTTGAAGCGACCCCCCGGCCTCTCCTCGACCAGCCCCCGAACCAGCAGCGTGAGGATAGACCGCTGGACCTCCAAGGCGGGAATTCCGGTGCGTTGGCATAGGTCCTCGGGATGGCGAGACCGACCTCCAAGGGCGCCTAGTATCCGTTGTTCGATATGGCTCAAGTGATTGAAATCAGTGTTATCTAGGCTTTTTCGTGGGCCGTGCGCCGAAAGCGATGCTGCCGGCAACGCCGACCCGGATAGGACATCGACCGGCCGCGTGCAAATCCTCGCGCCCTTCCGAAGCAGCCCGAGATTGCCCGATCCCCGCGGATCCCAAGGGGAAGCGGGCACTGCGAAAAGCGTCCGCCCGAGGCGCTTGGCGTGACGCGCGGTCGACAAGGCACCCGAACGGGCGGGCGCTTGGACCACCACCGTCGAAGCCCCGAGCGCGGCGATCAGTCGGTTGCGGGCGAGGAAACGACCCCTCTGCATGGTCGTGCCGTCGTCGATCTCCGTCAGCAAGCACCCGGCTTTGATCACGCGGGCGAAAAGGTCGAAGTTGGCCTCCGGATAGGGTTGGTCGAGGCCGATCGGAAGGACCACGACGGTCTCGCCTCCCGCGTCGATCGCCCCTTCGTGCGCTGCCCGGTCGACGCCGAGCGCACCCCCGGAAACCACCGCTCGACCCTCAGCGGCGGCCGAGCGCGCCAAGTCATAGGCGAACTCGAGCGCCTCATCATCGGCGACGCGGGTCCCGACGATCGACACAGCCCCGTGGAGCGAGGGGAGACGACCCACCAGTCGCAGCTTCAGCGGCGGGTCCACAAGGTCGGCAAGCC
>JBATTM010000721.1:0-2054 GCA_049670545.1 Polyangiales bacterium | reverse complement strand
GGCTTGTTCTTGGAGTTGGCGGATGCGCTCTCTGGAGAGGTTGTACTTGTCGCCGATTTCCTTGAGGGTGAGCTCATCCTCGTCGTCGAGGCCGAACCGCCAGCGGAGGATGCGTGCCTCCATGGGCGTCAGGGTGTCGAGAAGGCGACGAACCTCGTCGCTCCACTTGCGTGAAACCAACTGCTCGTATGGGGTCGGCACGTTCTCTTCTTCGAGGAAGTCGATGAACTTGCGGCCGTCTTCATCGTTGACGGGACGGTCGAGCGAGAACGGGGTCTCCGCCCAGTAGCCCTTGATCTTCTCGAGCTTCTCGGCGGCGATGCCGGTTTCCTTCTCGAGTTCCTCCGGGGTCGGCTGCTTGCCGGTCCGGGTTGCGATCGCCTGGGTGGCCCGTGCCACACGGTTGTACGTGTCGAGCATGTGCACCGGGATACGAACGGCGCGGCCCTTGTCGGCAAGCGCACGGCTGATCGCGTGGCGAATCCACCACGACGCGTACGTGCTGAAGCGGTAGCCTCGATTGTGATCGAAACGCTCGACCGCCTTCATCAGACCGATGTTGCCCTCTTGGATGAGGTCGATCAGGGGCAGGCGCCCGCGGTTGTAGCGGCGTGCAATCGACACCACGAGGCGAAGGTTCGCGGCCACGAAGCGATTCTTCGCGCGCTGCTGCGCCTTTTGCGCAGCGCGAACGTGCTGCAGATATTTTTTGAACGCGGGTGTCATCCGGACGTGATCCCCGACGATGTCGCGCTCGTCGGCGAAGTCACCGGCCAGTCGATGAACGGCGCGGTCTGATTCTTGGACGTACAGGCGGTCGCTATCGAGCTCACGCATCTTGGTTGCAAGCTGCAAGCACTGGTCGTTCCAGCGCGTCTCCTGGCGCTTGCCGAGTTTCTCGGCCTTGGCGCTCCGACAGAGTTTGCGAAGCGCAGCGACCTCGGGAAGCTGCTGGTCCTCGACGCGAAGCTCGATGACCGCAGCAACCGACTCGAAGCACGACGGATACGAGAACAGGGCCTCCCAGTATGCGATCTCCAGCCGCTCGACCCGCTTCGCCGCCTCGATCTCCTCCTGGGGCGTGAGGACCCGATGACCGATCATTTCCCGGAAGTAGCGCGTGAGAGTCGAATCTCCGGCACCCTGGCGCTCGAACTCCTTGAGCGCCTTTTCGCTTTCCAAGCGGGCCTTCTCGAGCTGCTCCTTGGAGGGCTCGGCTTTGGCCTCTTCAGTCGGGGGCGCCGCCGCCCGCGCTCGCTCGGTCTCTGCCTTCGGCTCCGTGGACTTGGATGCCTTGGCCTGCACCTGGCTCTTGCGCGTGGCTTTGGTGGTGGTCGGTCGTGTTGCTGCCTGTCGTGCCATGTTTCCTCTTTGCCTTCCGGTGGCGCCCCTCGTGAGCAGTGGCACCCCGTTTGTTGGCTGAACACCCCAGCTAGCCCGAGTGTTCCTCCGGCTTGCTTTCGTGATTTCGCCCGAAACGAGATGCATGCGCCGTGCCGAAAATGGACCGTGCGTAGATCTCGACCCCGAGCGTCTCGATTCCTCGTGGGGGCAACCGAGAGTATATGGGTCCGAGCCCAGCGTTGAGAAGGCCTATTGCGCCTGTTTCTCAGCTGAAATTCCAGTCAAACAATGGTTCCTTCACACCTGCTGGAATACGTGCCGAAACATCCATGGAAACTAGTTCGCTGACTCACCTTTACGGCGGCCTCATGACCCTCGAAACCCTCTCTCCGTCCCCTCGCTACGCCGGTCGCTTCACGACTTCGCACGCGCTGATTCTCAAGCATCTCTTTCGTCTGCAATCCAAAGCCAGAGCGGTGCGAGACTCTAGGCTCAAGCGATCGTCCGAGGTCGGCTCGAGCACGATTTTTCCAGATGGCTGGCTCTCTGAGTAGGGGTGACGTGGCCAAGACCCGGGCATTCTTGGCGCACCACTGGCTACTCCATTAGCCATATCAGCCCCGGGGGTGGCTACCCGATTGACCATCCCGAGTGGCCGCGCCAGTCGCAGCGCGCCTTTTCTGCCCCTCATCCAACGCGTGGTATCAGAT
>JBATTM010000720.1:0-11155 GCA_049670545.1 Polyangiales bacterium | reverse complement strand
TGGCTGCACCAAGTCGAACGACTCTGGCGCGGCCACTTCGACGCCGACCAGGGGCTCAGGCGTCGGCGACGAGGTGCGCGCGGAAGCCCTCTCACTCGACGCGATCGTGGCCAGTGCCGACCGAGCGCCCGAGAACCGGGCACGCGACGGCTATCGCCACCCGGTCGAGACGTTGACTTTCTTCGGCGTCGAACCCGATATGCGTATCCTGGAAGTGCGCCCCGGTACCGGCTGGTACACCGAGATCCTGGCGCTCTTCGTGCAAAACGATGGGCGGCTGACCGTCGGCGTTCCGAGCGCAGACGGCAGGCGCGCCAAGTACCGCAACCGCTTCCTGGAGTTGAAGGCGGCGCGCCCCGCGGTTCTCGGCGAAGTAGACGTCGTCACGTTCGACCCTCCAACCCCGATCGACCTGGGGCCGGACGGATCGGTCGATATGGTGCTCACCTTTCGGAACACGCACAACTGGATCTCGGACGGCGGTGAGGAAGAGGCCTACGCCGCGTTCTTCGATGTGTTGCGTCCGGGAGGAATTCTCGGAGTCGTGCAGCACCGCGCCGATGATGACGCCGACCCCGAGAAGAGTGCAAAGAACGGCTACGTGCCCGAGCCCTATGTGATCGCCGTCGCGAAGAAGGCTGGTTTCGAGTGGGTTGGGAGCACCGACATCAACCGCAACGAACAAGACAGCCACGATCACCCGGCTGGGGTCTGGACCCTGCCTCCCGTCCTGCGCCTCGGCGACACAGACCGCGCTAAATACGAAGCGATCGGCGAAAGCGACCGTATGACGCTGAAGTTTCGCAAGCCCACACGCTGATCAACGCCGCGACAGCCCTAGCGGTCGACTCGTTCCGCGTGTAGGTACCGACCATGCCCATCGACTCACTTGGAGAACCGTTGCGTCTGCGGCGCGGCGGCATCCTACCAAACCGACTCGCCAAGGCCGCCATGAGTGAGGCCCTCGCGGACGAGCAGTGCGCGCCGACGGACTCACTCTGCCAACTGTACGCGCGTTGGGGTAGAGGCGGAGCAGGGATGTTGATCACCGGAAACGTGATTACCGATCCGAGTGGTCGCACCGAGCCGCACAACGTCGTCGTCACGGACGGTCGTCACCTCGAAGGGTTGAAGCGATGGGCGGATGCCGCACAAGCAAACGGCGCGAAACTGTGGATGCAGGTCGGGCATGCAGGCCGTCAAACCGCACGCATGGTCACCTGGAACCCCGTCGGCCCGTCGAACGTGCCCCTGAAGGGGATGGCCGGGCTCTTCTCGCCGCCGCGCGCGCTAGAAGAAGAAGAGATCCAAGTCCTGATCGGGCGATTCGCCAACGCCGCGGCACAAGCGGAAGCGGCTGGCTTTGCGGGCATGCAGGTCCACGCGGCGCACGGCTATCTGGTGAGTCAGTTTCTGTCCCCCTTGTCGAACCAGAGGGACGATCAGTGGGGGGGAACGCCTGAGAATCGGAGGCGCTTCCTCATGGAGATTGTGCGCACCTCTCTGGCGGCGACGAGCGATGGGTTCGGTGTCGCCGTCAAACTCAACTCAGCCGATTTCCAACGCGGTGGCTTCACGCTCGAAGAATCAATGGAGGTCGCCCAGGCGCTCGAGGCAGAGGGGATCGACTACTTGGAAATCTCTGGCGGAAACTATGAGCGACCTGCGATGGTCGGGTCGGACGCAGTGGAACGGGAGAGCACTCGAGCACGCGAAGCGTTCTTTCTGGAGTACGCGGAGCGGATGCGTGAGGTGGTCAGCCTCCCGCTCATGCTGACGGGTGGGCTGCGCAGCGCGGCGGCGATGGTCGAGGCAGTCGAATCGGGCGCAGTGGATATCATCGGCCTCGGTCGACCGATTGCGTTGGAGCCGGATCTGCCAAAGCAGATCCTCTCGGGCGCCGCGGCACGCGCAAAGGAAGTCGACGTCAAGGTCGGGGTTCGTTTGTTCGACGATATGCTTCAGACCGCATGGTACCGCCGTCAGCTCGAACGCATGGGTGCGGGGCTCGAACCAGACGAATCGTTGAGCCGATTCGGCACGATCACGACAAACCTGGCCGAGATGTACGGGAGCCAGATTCGCGCCGCGTTTCGTCGCGACTCGACGCACAGAATCACGCGACCGTGACTCGTCCAAACGCTCCTGTTCGTGTGTTGCTAACCGGTGGCGCAGGCTTCCTCGGCAAACGCATCATCTCCGAGCTCGCGGACTTGGCACGCTCCCGGGGTCAGGAGGTGTACGTTCGAAGCCTCGACCTGTTGCATTGCACGGAGGCGGACGAGGCCATCATTGGCGACATTACCGACGCGGCTGCCGTAGACGCTGCCGTGCGTGACATCGACGTCATCATCCACACTGCTGCGATGATCGACTGGGGGAACACCCCGCGAGATCGACTGTTTTCGGTGAACCTCGACGGAACTCGACACATCATCGACGCCGCGCGCCGCCACGGCGCTCGCGGTCTAATCTATACCGGCACGATGGACGCAGTCATGGACGGCGGCCCGTTGATTGCGATCGATGAGGCTCAGCCCTACCCGGAGAGGTTCATGGACGCGTACTCCGAGAGCAAGGCACGCGCTGAGCAGGCTGTGCTAGCTGCCAACGACAACGCGCTTCGGACCGTCGTCCTTCGTGCATGCGGTATGTACGGGGAAGCCGACCCGTATCACATGGAGAACGTATTGACGGCGGCACGCGAGGGCAAATTGACGTTCCGTGTGGGTTCACCTGACACTGTGTTCGAGCATGTCTACGTTGGCAACGTCGCGTACGCGCACGCGCTCGCGGCCCTTGCTCTCATCGACGAGGCCCCGCCGGCCATCGTGGGCAGCAAGTACTTCGTGACGGACCAACCTGCCGATAATTTCTTCGAGTTCATGCGGGGGTTTGTCGAGCACGTGGGCTATCCGTTTCCCCCAGCCTCTCGAACGATCCCCGCGTGGGCAGCCATGCTTGCGGGGCGCATCAACGAGCGCTTCGCCAGGCTCGTGCACCCCGTGTGGCAACTACGTCCTGTATTGACGAGATCCAGCGTGTCCGTGCTCACGAACAGCATCTCCATTCGGAGCACGCGGCTCGCTGACGACCTCGGCTACCAACCACGTTACACCGTGGAAGAAGCGTTCGAACGTGTCGTGCAGTACTACGGGCCACGCTTCAAAAACGACTGATCTTCACCAAGGTCATAGCCCTACCGCTCGGCGTCGAGTGGAAGCGGAAGGCCACTCGGCACGGACCTCGGACGCTGTGCACCACGGCTGGTGTCACGAAGGGCGCGACTCACGAAACCCTCCACCAAGAATAGGTCGCGTTCGTCAAACGGCATGCCGCTCTCCTCGAGCTCGTGTTCGACCGCATCCTTGAGGCCTCCGACCGAGCCGTTGTGAAAGTAGGGCTCGGTGACGTACGAGTTGCGAAGCGACGGCGTGCGGAACTTGCCGACGTCGTCTGGGTCCTTCGTGATCTCCGCGAGGCCGAAGTCGACGACGCCGTTCACGCTCGGGACGTGTCGGTTCGCGAACACCTCTGACTCGAACAAGGGCGGGGTGTGGCAGCCATCGCACCCGAAGTGTGCGAACCGAAACATGCCTTCCACCAGGTCTTCATCGAACGTGCCGGGTTCACCCGCGGCATAGGCGTCGTATAGGGCGCGGTCTGACACGAACGTGCGCTCGAACGCCGAAATGGCCGACGCGAGATTGTCGGCCGTCACGTGAGGGGCGTCTGGGAACGCCGCGGCGAACAGCTCCACGTACTCCGAGACCGCCGAAATGCGTTCCAACGCAGCCCCCGGATCGATGTTGAACTCCTCTTCGGCGAGAAGGGGCAAGAGGGCTTGCTCTTCGAGCGAACTCGAGCGTCCGTCCCAAAGCAACGTCTCGCGGAACGCGAGGTTGAAGAGAGATAGCGAGTTTCTGCGAGAGAGATTGGGCCCGTCGCGGCCCGGGCCCGCGATCAGCCCGGCGCCATGGCCGACGCCCACGCGGATCGCGTCGCTCATGCCCCAAAACTCGCTGTGGCATGTCGCGCACGCGACTTGGTCGTCAATCGACAAAATCGGATCGAAGAAGAGTAGCCGACCAAGCGCGATCCGGTCCTCCGGGACATTGCGCGCGATCTCGGGAAGCTCCGGAAACGCCGTGAGTGGCCAGGGCAACGAGGGAGCCGCGACGGGCCCTTCCCCGCCGTTGCCACCCGCCCCTTCAGCTCCACCAAACGCACCCCCAGCGCCGCCGAACTCGGACTCGGTCGCGCCGCACGCAACTACGAGCAAGGCGAAGAAGACAGCTAGGAACGTGTGGGTCGGGGTGGTCATGGAAATCAGTTAACGAGTGGAGCGGTTCGCCTCCGAGAAGGCTTGAAGTTGGTCGATCGTGCAGCCGACGACGTAGGCGTCGCTGGACTCGAGGGCGTCGCGGAGGTTTGGCATCTTGCCCATGATGCCATCGTAGGCGTCGGTGCCCGCGGGGACCACCTCACCGTCCTGAGTCAGTCGCGCATGGGCGAGCCCGTAGCGAACGATGCACGCCTCGGGCGAAACCGCCTGGGATTCAGCGTACCAGGCACCAGCGTGATCGTGATGCATGCACAGCGCATCGAGGGCGTCGAGGGGGCCTCCCAAAGGACCATTCGCCCACTCCCAGTCGATCGGGAGGGGCCGGTCGGTACCGCAGAACCGACCATAGTCCGGGAATGGCAACGCGGGTTCCGAAGCGGGCTTGCATCGCATGCCGTCTCCCACGCACGCGCTCTGCCCTTCGCCGTATCGCGCCGGCGTGGTGCGTGCTGGGGGTACCGGAACATCCGCGATCGGCACGAACTGGCTCACCGCACCGGCGGGTTCGACCTTGACCCACGAGCCCTCGAGGCCGACCCGGAACCAGAGCTCGCCGTCTTGCGTGAGCATTCCGATGTGGTCGCCCTGGAGTTCGAAGCTGCGGGGACTCGTGGACAGCACGGACCAGGGGCCATCAAGGACATCCTTGACCCGAAGATCACCAACCTCGAACTGGATTGCGACACGGTTACCCTCCAGTTGTAAGTCCTCGACGTACGAGGTCGAGAGCACTTCCCATTCGCCGTCGATTCCGTCTTTGATCCGCGCCACCCCATCCTTGCGCAGCACGCCGATACGGTTCCCGTCGAGTTCGACCTTGCTCACACGGATGTCGAGCATCGTCCAAGCGCCTTCGATGCCGTCCTTCACCCGGAGCTCACCGTCCCCGGCCTCGAGAAGCACCGCGATACGGTTCCCGTGGAGTTCGAACGTCCGCACTCCCGTGGCGACCTCCACAAACGGACCCTCAGCACCGTCTCTGACGAGAAAACGCCCATCGTCGTCGAGAATTGCAACCCGATCGCCATGGAGACGAAATTGGTCGACGCCGCTTGGCACGAGCGTGGTCGGAACGCCGTGAATCCCATCCCTCACGTGTAGCGCGCCCCCGGCAGTGAGCGTTGCGATCCGCTCCCCATCGAACTGCACGCCCATCGCGTCCCCGAGGTGAAGAACGGTCCACTCCTCGGCTCGATCGAGCACGCGGAGCGTCCCTTGGCCATTTGCTACGTCACAGAGGATCGCGACGCGGTCACCCGCCCACTCGAGGCGGTCGACGCCGGGATGCGGCCAGGGCGTCGTGGGCGGTACCCCGCCATGATAGACGTCAAACACCGCTAACCTTCCATCCACGATCGCCACCGCAGCATCGTCGGACCGCGCGAACCAAGTCGTGTACATCTCGCCGTCGTCGCTCGGCAGCGCCGACCGAACCATGAGTGCGACCGAATCTGTATGACCCGCAACGCTGGCGTTGATCGTCGTCGCGCCTGGATGTACGGCGGTTACCATCCCTTCGTCGTCGACGTCCGCAATCGAAGGATTACTCGAAGTCCACTGGAACGAGACGTCCATGATCGGCTCACCCAATTCGTCCCACGCAGTCGCGTCCATGAACCAACGCTGTCCGAGGTGCGTTCCCTCGAGTGCCTCCACATCGAGAGTCACGCTCTCGATCAGACGCGGCGGTCCACTTCCGCCATCACCGCCGCGACCTGCGTCTCCTCCGGTTCCCCCGCCATCGAACTCCGTCGTCGAACTCCCGCAGCCCGCAACGCACGCAGCAATCCAGAGCACCGCGAGCCGCGGGGCACCATCGTCGTGGCACTTGGTGAACGGGGAAATTTTCGACATTGCGAAGCCCAGCCTACGGCTTCCAAATATGAGGAAACCTCACTTTGAGAAAAAGCGCAAGTGTCATGATACACGTGGCCTTTTCCCCTGCACCGAGGACCAATCATGCCTTCACCACCCACAGGCGACGCGCTCCAACTCCGATCGACCGTTCTCGAGAATGGGAAGCTTCAGTTGTCTCTCGAGGAGATTCCGATTCCCGAACCCAAGGAGGGCGAGGTGCTGGTGCGGGTGGAGGCGTCCCCGATCAACCCTTCAGATCTCGGGTTGTTGTTCGGCGTGGCCGACATGTCGACCGCAGAGGCTTCGGGTGCTCCCGAGCGCCCGGTGATCACCGCGAGCATCCCCGACAAGCTGATGCGCGCGATGAAGGCGCGCGTCGGCGCTTCGCTGCCAGTTGGAAACGAAGGAGCGGGCGTGGTCGTCGCGGCTGGGTCGGATCCCGCGGCGCAGTCCCTCGTCGGCAAGACCGTCGGAATGGTCGGGGGCGCGATGTACTCTCAGTATCGCGCGGTGCCCGCCAACCGTGTCCTCCCCCTTCCGGCCGGAACGACGCCGGCCGAGGGAGCCTCCTGGTTCGTCAATCCACTCACTTCGCTCGGTATGGTGGAGACCATGCGCCTCGAAGGGCACAAGGCTCTCGTGCATACGGCCGCCGCATCGAACCTCGGACAGATGCTGCAGAAGGTGTGCCTCGCTGATGATGTCCCCTTGGTCAATATCGTCCGGAAGCCCGAACAGGCCGAGTTGCTTCGCGGCATCGGCGCGAAATACGTATGCAACTCGAGCGAGCCATCCTTCGCGAAAGACCTTACCGAAGCACTGATCGCTACGGGCGCAACCCTGGCGTTTGATGCAATCGGCGGTGGTAAACTTGCGAGCCAGATCCTCGCATGCATGGAGGTGGCGCTGGCTTCCACAGAGAAGTCGTACAGCCCGTACGGATCGACGACGCACAAGCAAGTGTACATCTACGGTGCGCTCGATCGTGGCCCGATAGAACTGACACGCAGCTTCGGGATGGCGTGGGGCGTGGGTGGCTGGCTGCTAACGCCGTTCCTGCAGCGAATCGGCCCACAAAGGATGCAGGAGCTTCAGATGCGGGTCGCGTCCGAGATCAAGACGACGTTCGCGAGCACCTATACCAGGGAAGTGTCTCTGACTGAGGCCCTCACGTTGGACGCGATTGCGTCGTATGGACGGCAAGCCACCGGCACCAAATACCTGTTGAATCCAAACAAGGACTAGGGCTGGGTTTCCCACCATGCGTGCGTCGGTTGCGTGGTGGGAACTTCGATCCACTCGCCGATTCTCGGCGTGAGCAGGTCGATGTCGAGACGGCGGGCCTCGGCAACCGCGCGGCGGATGGGCTCGTCCCAATCGTGGAAGGCCAGGTTGAAAGTTCCCCAGTGAACCGGGAGGAGCGTTTGCCCCTGTACATCGAGATGGGCTTGCATCGCTGGCTCAGGCGCCATGTGCACGTCGGCCCACGACTGGCCGGGGCCGTACGCCCCAACCTTGATCAGCGTCAGATCGAAGGGGCCGAGTTTCTCGCCGATCTCCTTGAAGTGCTGCGAGTAGCCCGTGTCGCCGCTGTAGTAGACACGATGGGATGGCCCCACGATTGACCACGACGACCAAAGCTTCTTCTTGTAGTCGCCGAGCCCGCGTCCGGAGTAGTGTCGAGTGGGTGTCGAGATGATCCGGAGATCGCCAAGCTTCCCCTCCTCCCACCAATCCAGATCGTGAATCTGCGCTGGCGCAACTCCCCATCGTTCCAAGTGGGCGCCAACTCCGAGAGGAACGAAAAATTCGGTACCGCGATTGGACAGCTCCATCACGGTGTCACGGTCGAGGTGGTCGTAGTGATCGTGGGAAATCACCACGGCGTCGATCTTCGGCAGATCGTCGAGGGCGATGGGGGGCGGATGGAAGCGCCTGGGGCCGATATCGAACGGCGATGCGTACTCGGAGAAAACCGGGTCCGTCAGTATACGCACACCGTCGACCTCGAGATACACACTCGCGTGGCCGATCCAAAACGCGCGCAGGGAGTCATCCGTCTGTAGTTCGGTTTGCTCCGCGGTCACGGCGACCACCGGAATCGGATTGGGGGGCACCCGAATTTCGTCGTAGAAGAACTGATTCTGCAGGTAGGCGACGATGTCCGAGAGTCCACCTGTAGATTGCGGCTCATCGTTCACGAACGCCCCGTCCACGAACCTCGGGTGACTCTCGATGCGAGCCAGTCGCTCGCCCGTGGCGGGAGCACCGAATGGCTCGCTCGACAGGACGAGGTACCCGCCGAACAAGACCAACACCCCAACGCCCAGTACCCCGGTTAGAACCTTGCGCCGCATCGTCTCTCCAGATTGCACATGGTGCAGCAATACACGGCTTGCTTGAGGGCGTCGGCCCGAAACGCACGCGAGCTGTCTGTTTTCACACGCGCCGAGCGCACGGGCCTCAGGGTCTCACGTTCTCGAACACGTAGTTCAGCCCGAATCGTTCCGCTTTTTCTTGGTCCGCGGGAGTCCGAACGGTCCAGCAAATGACCGGGATGGATGTGAGGTGACGGAGGCCTTCTAGCCAAGGAAACGGCAAGGCGCGGAGGTCGTAGTTGATGAAGTCGGGTCGTGCGACGGAAACGCTGAGTAACCAACGAGACACGATCCTTTTCGAGAACGAGACACGCCCATCGGAAAGCGGCCCTGCGATCTGACCGACCGGCGCACCCGGCGCACGGGCCCGAAACCATTGCACCACCGACGGCCGAAACGACTGAACCGCGAAGTCACCCTCGTAGCGGGAGAGCAGTCGCCAGACCGCGGTTTCGATACCCGTATCTCGCTCGCCCTTCTTGATTTCGACGAGAAGGGGTACGCGGTCCGCCACGGCGGCAAGCACATCTCGAAGCCTTGGAATTCCCTGGTCGCTCCCGAAAACGCGCAAGTCGGCAATGTCATCCCAGCCGACGTCCGATAGCCGCCGATCGATGCCGCAGGCGCGATGAAGACTGTAGTCATGAAACACCACGACTGTGCCATCGCCAAGGCGCTGCACGTCGAGTTCGATCGGGTAGCCATTCGCGCACGCCGCGTCGAACGCCGACATCGTGTTCTCAGGAACTCCGTTCGCCAGATCGTGAAGGCCACGATGCGCGCACGGCATGCTGACGATCCAAGCGGGCAGCGAAGCGGTCATGAGACGATCATCGGCAGGCGCCGGGGTCTGCCACGATCAGTCGGTGTCCTCTGTCAACGTACAGATGAGAAGGACGTCCAGCTCCGTGAGGCCGCCGAGCATCGTCGTGAACGACTCCTCGCCAGCGCAGGAGAAATCGCCCTCAGGAGACTCCGCCGACAACAAGGCCGTGCATTCGCCCGCGGGAAGACCTTCGATGAGCTCCGCCCACACCGGCGCGCTCGTCAGGGGATCCGCACCCACGATCTGAAGCTCCCCTTCGGCAACCACGGCCTCGTCGGGCCCGCATACCACGCGTGACGCGATGGTGGGCACGTCGACGGGGGGAACCGTGCGGACGATCACGCCGCCCTCCGTCGCGTCGCTGGCGTCCCCGCATCCCATCAGACCCAATACGATTGTGAAAACGATTGCGAGGGGAGAATAGCTCTGGTCCATGGGCGTTTCGTACACGGCGATCGCACGGAGGCAAGCGGACGCGACTGGGCAATTGGTCGGGCTACCTTTCCAGAGGACCACCTGGGTGTAAGCTCTCCACATGACGAACAGAGTCGTGATCGTGACAGGAGCGTCAGAGGGGATAGGTGCGGCGCTGGCTCGGACCCTGGCGAAGAAGGGAACCCGCCTGGCGCTTGCTGCGCGAAGTATCTCGAAGCTCGAGGGGGTCGCCGCAGAATGCAAAGACCTCGGCGCCGAGGCACTCGCGGTTCGAACCGACGTGGGTGACGAGGACGCGTGTCGCGATCTGATCGAGACGACGGTCGAGCACTACGGTCAACTCGACGCGCTCATCAACAACGCCGGTGTCTCGATGTCAACCTCGTTCGAATCGCTCGAGAACCTTCGAATCCTCGAAACCCTCATGCGCGTAAACTATCTCGGCGCGGCCTACTGCACGTATCACGCCCTACCGCACTTGAGGCGATCGCGTGGCATGGTCGTCGCCGTGTCGTCCCTGCAAGGCAAGACGGGGTTCCCCCGCTCTACGGGATACGCGGCGAGCAAGCATGCGGTACAAGGGTTCTTCGACTCGCTGCGTATGGAGCTGACCGACGTTGGCGTGCTGGTGGTGTCGCCCGGAGCCGTGGACACGGAGATTCACGCCAGAAAGCTCGACCCTAGGGGAGACGTTTCCGTTTCTGGGCAGGATTTCAGACGCAAGAAACAGATGTCGCCCGAGGAGTGCGCACGTCGGATCGTCGATGCAATGGAGGCGCGCAAGCGGGAGCTCGTGCTCACCGCCGGCGGCAAACTGGCCGTCGCCCTGAAGCCCTTCGCGCCAGGCTTCGTGGACACGCGAATCGCGCGCGCCGTTCGCGATTTCTATGAATCGACCTAGCCCGCTTCAGTGCTTGCGGCGGGCACCCTAGCGCTCGACTCCGCCATGGTGCGCAACGGACCCGAGATGGTCGTGTCGAGCACTCGTGCCTTGATCCGCCACGTCCAGTTGCCGCGTATGGTGCCAGGTTGGTTCATTCGGTGGGTGCCGTCGAGATTGAGCACGTCTTGCATCGGGAACACCACCGTGTCGGCAGACGACATCGACAGCTTTCGCATGCACTCCGAAACGAGTTGGGCTTCATCCTCGGTACCGGTCCAGCCATGCAGCCGTTGAAGCTGTTCACCGGCATGGCCGTTCCCCTCACGCCAACGGTCCTTCAAGGAACGGTACCACCCAAGCGTCGTGTCGCTGTCGTGGGTCCCCGTAAACGCAACACTGGCTTGGGGATAGTGGTCCGGAAGGTGAACGGC
>JBATTM010000719.1:0-22351 GCA_049670545.1 Polyangiales bacterium | reverse complement strand
AGGGGATGGGCAGCGCAGCGATCGGGGGAGCGAGCGTACTTGGCCGTAAGTCGAGCCAGTCGCGACGGGTCCCGATCGCGAGCACGCCCGTCGCCTGCGTTCGCCGTCTCGGCTCCCGGTGTCCGCGCCCGTAGAGGCTGGGAAAAGTGGGGTTTCGCCTGTGTGGGTGAATAAGTGCGGGCTGTCTGGTGTTGGTGGGGGGTGGGCGTGCGTGCTAGGCGTCGCCCCGAGGAAGGCGCAGCTATGTCCAATGATGTCCGGGCCATCAACGAGATGGTTCAGCGCGAGAGCGCGTTCATCGACACGATTCTTCATGAGGTACACAAGGTCGTCGTCGGCCAAGATGTGATGATCGAACGGATCCTGGTGGGTCTCCTGACGGGAGGACACATTCTTCTCGAGGGCGTTCCGGGGCTCGCGAAGACGCTGACAGTCAACACCCTCTGCCAAACGATCTCCGCGAAGTTCCAGCGGATTCAGTTCACCCCTGACCTCCTGCCGGCAGACGTCGTCGGCACGGTCATCTACAACCAGCAGAGCGGCGAGTTCACGGCGAAGCATGGGCCGATTTTCGCGAATTTGGTGCTCGCGGATGAGATCAACCGGGCGCCGGCGAAGGTGCAGAGCGCCCTACTCGAAGCCATGCAGGAGCTTCAGGTCACGATCGGCGACACCACCTACAAGCTCGACCAGCCGTTCATGGTCATGGCAACGCAGAACCCGATCGAGCAGGAGGGCACCTACCCGCTCGCCGAGGCGCAGGTCGATCGCTTCATGCTTCACGTGCGCGTCGACTATCCGACGCAAGATGAAGAGCGAAAGATCATGGAGCAAATCTCCGACCACCTGTTGCTCGGGGCAGATGCAGCGGCAGGTCGCGGGGTGCAGCAGGTGACGACGACCGCAAAGCTCCTCCAAGCACGCAAGACCATCGGACACGTGTACATCGACCCCAAGATCAAGGACTACATCGTGCAAGTGGTCACTGCGACACGGCATCCTGCACGCGCGGGTCTCGCAGACCTCTCTGACATGATCGCGCACGGAGCCTCACCGCGCGCATCGATCGCGCTCAACGTGGCCGCCCGGGCTCACGCGTTCATGCGTCATCGCGGTTACGTGACCCCCGAGGACATCAAGGCAATCGGGCCCGACGTCCTTCGACACCGCATCATTCGCTCCTACGAGGCGGAAGCCGAGGAGATTACGAGCGATCAAATCGTGCGACGCATTTTCGAAACGGTCGAGGTTCCTTAGGAGTTCCCCGTGATCTCGCGAGAGCTCGTCAAGAAACTCAAGAAGATCGAGATCTACACCTCGAGGCTCGCCAACGATCAACTCGCCGGCAGCTACCATTCCGTCTTCAAGGGGCGCGGCATGGCGTTCAGTGAGGTACGCCAGTACCAGCCCGGCGACGACGTCCGTTTCATCGACTGGAACGTGAGCGCTCGCATGAACGACACCTACGTGAAGGTGTTTACGGAAGAACGCGAGATGACCGTGATGCTGCTGGTCGACTTGTCGGCCAGTGAGCGTTTCGGCTCCGTTGCGAAACCAAAGATCGAAACCGTCGCAGAGGTCGCTGCGCTGCTGGCATTCAGCGCGATCAAGAACAACGACCGTGTCGGCCTCATCCTGTTTACGGATCGGGTCGAGCGATTCGTGCCCCCGAAGAAGGGACGGTCCCACGTCATGCGCGTCGTGACGGAAATCCTCAACGCACAACCCGAAGGTCGGGGCACCGATCTCGGAGCGGCGCTCGACATGCTGGGAGGGATCGGCAAGCGCCGGTCGGTCGCCTTTCTCATCAGCGACTTCATTGCAGGTGGCTACGAGAAGCCACTCAAGGTCGTCGCCGCGAAGCACGACTTGATCCCGATTCAGGTCATCGATCCACGAGAAGACGATCTGCCGGACGTAGGACTCGCTCTGATCGAGGATCTCGAAACGGGAGAACTGGTCGAGGTGGACACGTCAAACTTGGACGTACGTGCGGAGTACGCACGCGAGGCGCAAAAAGAACGCGCGGGTCGAGAACACGTCTTCAAGCGTCTCAAGTTGGATCATGCGACCGTGAGCACCGACGAAGACTACGTACGTCCACTGACTGAGCTGTTCCGACGACGTCAACGAAGGCTCACGGGATATCGGTGAAGCACAGCCTTCCTCTAGCTCTGTGGTTGCTCATATTCCCGACGGTCGCAGCCGCGTTGCCACCGACGGCGAAGATCGAGGCACCGGTCGAGACGAGCGTTGGAGATCCCATTCCCGTGATCATCACCGTGACGACGGACGCGTCCTTCGATGCTGCGATCCGCGAACAGTCACTCGCTCCGTTCGAGGTCCTCGGCAAGAAGGTGGAGATCGAGCTCTCGCAGGACGGGGCCACGCACACGTTCACGTTCGAACTGACCCTCCAGTGCTTCGAGGTTGGGTCCCATCAGCTCGACCCGATGCGCGTCATCCTCACGGGCAAGCAAGGCTCCCTCGACTACCTCGAAACCGAAGCCCAGACCTTGGAAGTGCGTTCGCTTCTCGCGAACGAGCCGAACGCGGAACTCAAACCCGCGACCCAACCCGTCGTCGTCGAGCAGGATGACTACACCATTCTCTTCGTCCTGGGTGCCCTGCTGGCGGTCCTTCTCGGGGTTCTGATCACGTGGCTCTTCATGCGGTGGTGGAGCAAGCGCGATCGCCCGACACCGGCGCCCCCTCCCCCGCCGCCCCCCTGGGAAATCGCGCTTGCGGAGCTTCAGGCCCTCGAAGGGACCCGGCCTCAAGAGGTCGCGGAAGGTCGGACGGAGCCGTGGGTGGACGCCGTGAGCGACTCGGTTCGCAACTATCTCGGGCGACGCTACGGATTCCAAGGACTCGAAAGCACCACCGACGAGGTCGCCGCGGAGCTGAACCGGGTTCAGTCGATTCGCGTCGATGTCGCTGAGGTCACCGGTTTCCTCAGCCGCTGCGACCTAGTGAAGTTCGCGAGAGCATCCCTCGCGGACGAGGCTTCCACGGATTTGATCGCCGAAGCGCTCGCTCTGATCGAACACACGCGGCCCCTGAACGCGAGTGTAGACGGGGCCGTGGCATGAGCACGAAGTCGCGAAGGAGCTGGGCATTCGCGTGGCTGGTAGCCGCCATGCTCGTTGGTTTCATCGTCAGCATCCGGTACTTGGAGGTGCGGTACCAACTCCAGATTACGAGCACTCCGCTTCGTTTCGAACGTCCGTGGGCTGGGCTCCTGATGCTCGGCGTGCTCTTGGTTGGATTCGCCCGGTTCTGGTGGCAGCGATGGTCACGACCAAGGCTTCAGTTCAGCCGCGTTGGAGCATTCCACACGCCGCGCGCGAGCTGGCGCAGCAGATTCGGCGACCTCCCCAACGCGCTCCGCACCACGGCCCTCGCGTTGCTCGTCATCGGCTTGATGGGACCGCAAAGCATTCATGCCCGCGATACCGCAGACGTCGACGGGATCGAGATCATGCTCACGCTCGACATGTCCCAATCGATGCAAGCCGCTGACATTCGACCGACTCGCTTCAGCGCGACCAAGAGCGTCGTTCGCGAGTTCATCGACCGACGCCCGGACGACCGCATCGGGGCCGTGGTGTTCGGCGTCGATGCCTACACCCTGCTTCCGCTGACCACGGATCGCGAGGCGCTGCGAACGGCCTTGCGCGGGTTGCAGCTCGAGCAAATCGATGGCCGCGGCACCGCGATCGGAAACGCGGTTGGCGTGAGTCTCAACCGTCTGAAGCGCTCGCGCGCAGAGAGCAAGGTGCTGATTCTGCTCACGGACGGGGAGTCGAATGCCGGGAACGTGTCTCCGTCCCAGGCAGCGGAGCTCGCGAAGGCCATGGACGTGAAGATCTTTCCCATCTTGATGGGCGTGAGCGACACCGCACCGGTGAAACAGGGCGTGGGCATCTTTGGACGCGCGGTGTGGGGCCAAGCCAACTACCCCGTGAACCCGGAGCTCCTCGAACAGATGGCCGTGAGCACCGGTGGCGAGTTCTTTGCGGTCAACGATCGCGAAGGGCTCGAACGAAGCTTTCACGAGATCTTGGACGCCCTCGAGAAGAGCGAGATCGAGGATGCGGGCCGGATGTACACCGAGCTCTTCCCCGCATTCGTGGGACCGGCTCTGGTCTTCTTGGGCATCGAGTTCTTGATCCTTCTTTGGTTGCGGAGGTGGCCATGAGCTGGGCCGACCAATCCGCGTTGTGGCTGCTGCTCGCCGTGCCAGTCCTAGTCGCGGTGTTCGTGTGGCGCGCGAGGCGACGGGAACAGGCGACCGCACGCTTCGGTCGTACAAGCACTGTGGAGCCGCTCATCGCCGGCAACCCTAGATGGTGGCGCGTCGCCCGAGCAGCCCTCGTCACGCTTGGAATCGCGCTAGTGGTGGTAGCTTTCGCGGGGCCGCAGTACGGCAGTCGGACACGTGTCCTTCGAAAGCAGGGAATCGATGTGGTGATCGCTCTCGACTTCTCGAAAAGCATGCTGGCACGCGACGTGCATCCGAGCCGCATCACGCGGGCGAAAGCCGAGCTCGAGCGGTTGCTCAGCGATCTGGACGGCGATCGCGTCGGATTGGTCGCGTTCGCCGGAGACGCGATGGCGTTTCCCATGACGGTGGACTACTCGGCGATTCGCTTGTTCCTGAGAGACCTGGGGCCGATGGACATGCCAGTCGGCGGCACGGCAATCGGCAAGGCGCTGATCGCATCGAAGCGTCTCATCGAGCGCTCCAACGAGGGGCAGACCGACCCCAACAACCCAAACCGCCGCGCCAAGGTCGTCATCTTATTCACGGATGGCGAGGACCACGAAGGGGACCCCATCGGCGCAGCGGAGGAACTCAAAGCTGCGGGCATCCAGGTCTACACTGTGGGTATTGGTTCCAGTAACGGAGAACCGATCCCCAGCTACACTGCAGATGGAACCCTAACCGGTCACATCAAGGACTCGAACGGGAGTCTGGTGATGACCGCCCTGACCGACGAAAACGAGGCCACCCTGAAGACCATCGCTTCGATCACCGGCGGACAGTACGTACGCGCCCGGGAAGGTACGGTCGGCGTGGATCAGATCCGCGCCGCCATCGATCGACTTCAGGAATCCGAGCAGAAAGCACGTCGCGTCACCGTCCACGAGAATCGATTCGCACTCGTTCTCCTACCCGCTTTTCTGCTTCTGGTGCTCGAGGGTCTGCTGCCAGAGGCCTGGGTCGTGCGTCGACGGAGGCTGCAGTGATCCGTCGCCTCGTCGCGCTGCTCGCGTTGGTCGTTCTCGTGGTCCCCTCGGAGGCGCTTGCCTGGGATCTCCTCCGAAGCGAGAACGACGCGGTGAAACGCGGGAACGCCCTGATGAGCAAGGGTGACGCAGCGGGGGCACTCACGGCCTACGACGATGCCGCGACCGAGTTGCCGACCTCCAAGGGCGTTCAGCTCAATCGCGGCCTTGCCCTCCTCGCCCAAGATGCGGGCGAGCAAGCGCGGGACGCGTTCTTGGCGGCGGCGGACCCGGCCGCGCCGCCTGAGGTCCGAGCCGACGCGTACTACGACCTAGGCGTGGCCTTCGCCCAACAAGGCGACGTCCTCGCCGACAAAGACGAGTACGAACAAGCGATGACGAACTACCGGGAGTCGGTCGATGCATTCAAGCGATCCCTGCGCGTGAGACCCGGAGACAGAAACGCCGCCTGGAACCTCGAGTATGCGTTGCAGCGGATCCGAGAGCAGGAAGAGAAGCAGAGGCAAGAGCAACAGGACCAGCAGCAGCAAGACCAGCAGCAGCAAGACGACCAACAGCAACAACAAGACCAACAGCAGCAAGACGACTCCCAGCAAGAGCAAGAGCAGCAGCAAGAGCAAGATCAGCAACAAGACCAAGAGAACCAACAGCAGGATCCGGACCAGCAGCAGCAAGACGACCAGCAGCAGCAGGATCAACAGCAAGAGCAGGAGTCCCAGGAAGAACGCGAAGACCAAGAACAGCGCGAGGAGCAACGGCAACGCGGTCAGCAGGAAGAAAGCGAAGACACGATGCAGCCCGAAGAGGTACGTCGTTTCCTCGATGCGCTCGAGCAGAACGAAGACAGCCTCCCCCTCGAGCGCGCGCGCCGTCAGGGTGCGGGGCGTAGGCCGCCGGAGAAAGACTGGTGAGGCGGACCGGTCTCTGGATCTGTCTGGCGGGGGTCGCGCTCATGGCGCCCCCCCCGACCGCTGCAGCTGATGCCTCGGTCGAGGTAACTCTTCGTGCGGTCCCTCAACGGGTCGAAGTCGGCGAAACGTTCAGCCTCGAAGTGCGGGCGAGCGTAAAGGGAGGTGGGCTCGAGAGCCTCAACCTCGAGGATCTCAAGAAGTACCCCGAACTCGCGGTCGTATCGCACCAAACTTCCAGGCCGATGCAGGTCAGCTTCGGGTTCGGATCCGGCATGAAGGTCGAGTCGAGCCTCTCGCATGTCTACGCGATCCGTGCTCTGGCGCCTGGAACGTACCGCTTCTCTCCGGCGGTCGCCCGGGTAGACGGGAAGAAATACCAAAGCGAGGAACTGACGATCGTGGTCACCCAGGGCGATGCGAGCCCCGCCGCCCCGTCGCCGGACGCACCGCCTGCCGCGGAGGACGGCGAAGAGCTAACCGGCGCACTGCGCGACCGAACCGCTTTCCTTCGAACGGTGGTCGAACCCGAGGAAGCCTACATCGGCCAGCAAGTGAACGTGTTGGTGTACCTCTACACCCGCGTCGGTGTCGCGAACCGATCCGTGTCGCCCACCAAGCCGACCATGGATGGCTTCTGGGTATACGACGACCCGATCACGGAGATGGAGGCGCGACTCGTGACCGTCGACGGACTTCGATATCGTACCTTCTTGCTCCAACGCGCCGCCGCATTTCCGCAACGTTCCGGCGAACTGACCATTGGCGCTCCCAACGTGACGTTCGACACCGGCTCGATGAGCCTCTTCGATCCGCCCGATCGCATCGAACGTACGGGCGTTCCGGTGTCGGTCGACGTCCTCCCGGTGCCACCCCCTGGGCCGACCAACACGTTCGTCGGTCGGGTCGAGATCACCGCGAGCTTGGATCGAAGGTCGGTCACGACGGGCAACGCGGTCACGCTTCACGTCGAGGCCGGGGGCACTGGCAACGTTCAGGACTTGCGCGTGCAGCTTCCGCCAATCCCAGGCGTCCGCGCGCTGCAACCGGTGATCAAAGATCAGCGCACGTTGGTGGGCGACGCCCTCGGAGGCATTCGCACGTGGGAGTGGATCCTGATCCCGGAAGCCCCGGGCGAACATGTGGTTCCGCCGATCGCGCTCCCGTATTTCGACCCCACTACGCGCCTATACGGATCGGCGACGAGCGATGCTCTGTCTTTCACGGCAAAGGGCGTTGCCGTGCCAACGCCGCCCACGATCGCACCAAACGAGCGCCCCACGCAGCCGCAATCGGTTACGTTCGGGCCGCTTCGGATGTACAGCGCGCTCCTGCGCGAGACCCCGCCGCTGCGCCGGCGGGTTTGGTTTCCCTGGGCGCTGGGGCTCCCGCCGCTCCTCTTTGGGTTGCTGACGATCGTGGTTGGGTTTCGACGCCGTCGCTTCCGGCGGCAGGATACCCCTGGCGCGATTCTGCGCGGGATCGTCCGGGACGCGAAAGAAGCGCTCGAACGCGAAGACCCCCGCGCGTTCTATGACGGAATCGTGGCCATCCTCATGCATGCCCTCGTCGCGCGCACGGATGAGTCCATCCGCGGGATGTCAAACGCAGAGCGGACAGACCGTCTGACCGACGCAGGTTTCGACGCGGATCTAATCCACCGGATCACGAACGAGCTGGAAGGCGCCGACTTCGCACGCTTCGCGGCGTCCGGAGTCGATACCGAGGAGATGACGCGTTGCCTCGAACGCACCGAGACGATCCTCGAGCGGATCCGTCGCGTGGAGGCAAGCCCATGAAATGGTCGTGCGCGCTTCCACTCGTGCTCCTCTTGCTCCCCGGCCTCGTGCGATCCCAGACGCCAGAGGCCGACGGGCCGGCCACCCAGCTTCAGGACGTGTTTTCGGAAGCCAACGTGGCGGCGTCTCGTGGCGCTCTGGGCGAGGCGAAATCGAACTACCTCGAGTTGATGCGCGCGGGAGTCGTGGATCCCGACGTGTACTTCAACCTCGCCACTGTCTTGGCCCAATCCAGTGACTACCCCGGTGCGATCTTGAACTACGAGAGGTCGCTATCCCTTCGCCCGGGAGACGCAAGAGCCGCGGAAAATCTCGCCGCCGCGGAGAAGACCCTCGAGGAGTCAAGAGCCGAGGCGGAAGGGGAAGCGTCGATAAAGAGGAACAGCTCGCTCGGGGACGCAGTCTATCGTCGCTTCCCCGAGAGCTCGCTCGCGTACGCACTCCTTGTGTCTAACCTATTGCTTTTCGCGGTCCTCGCATGGGCTTGGGTGCGCCGGCGGCGCGGTCGTGCATTCTACTCGCTCTTCATCTCGGCTGCGTTGGTGCTGCTCTTCAGCGCGTTCGGGCTCGCGACCAAGTCCGATTGGTTCCGAGAAGGCCCAATGGCGGTCGTCCTCGCGGATCGCGTGACCCTCCTCGAAGGGCCCGACCCGCGGGCGCAGGTACGGGGTGAGGCGCGTGGTGCCGACCGCGGAGTCCTAACTGACCAGGATGGCGACTTCGTGAAATTGCGCGTGATCGGAGGCCCGGAGGGTTGGGTGGAGGCCAAGCTCGTGGGGAGCATCACGCCTGGCCATAGTGCGCATTGACAATGAAACGCAACGGACCGAGGATGCGGCCGGACACCGAATTCTAGGAGCTAGCACGCCATGACGACTGAATCCGCGACCAAGATCCTGGTCGCCGATGATGACCTGGAGATTTTGGCACTCGTCGCGAGACGTCTAAGTGCCCTTCCCGCCGAGATCGTCGAAGCATCGGACGGCGAGGAGGCGCTCCGCCTTGCTCGCCGCGAGAAACCAACGTTGGTCGTGCTCGATGTCATGATGCCGGGCATGAGTGGCTGGGAAGTATGCCGTGCGATCCGCGAGGACGAATCCCTCGGCGGCACCGGAGTCATCATGCTCACCGGTATCGGCGAACGGCTAAACGAAATGACCTCCCCGCTTTACGGAGCTGACGGATTCCTGGACAAGCCATTCGAGCTGGACGATCTCGCCGACAAGGTTCAGGAAGTCCTCGCTGAGCGCGGCTCCGTCTGAACTTTGGCCGGTGGCCACGAACGCGCTATATGCTAGTCGCCTGACGATGTCTTGGAAGAGTGCGTTGATCTTGGCTGTCGCTATCAGCCCTGCGGGGGTCGCTTGCTTGGCGGGGTGCTCAAAGGGCACGGAGCAAGCGCCAGACAACGAAGAAGACTGGCCGCGAAACGGGCTGACCGAAGCGCAGGCGAACGAGACCCTCGTGCAGGTTGGAGATCGCACGATCACGGTTGGCGAGTTCGCGGATCGACTCGGATCACAGTCACCGTACCTGCAGGCCAGATTCGAAAGCCCGGAACGCCGGCGCGAGTTCCTCGACAACATGGTTCGCTTCGAACTGCTGGTGTACGAGGCGAAGCGTCGCGGGTACGCGGAGAAACCCGAAATTCAACGCGCTCGCCGAACGGCGATGACGCAGCAATTGATCAAGAAAGAGATCGACGAGAAGCTCAACGTCACGGACATCTCCGAAGAAGAGGTTCAGGCCGCCTACGACGCCAACCCCAAGGAATACGATCGCCCCGCGCAGGTGCGAGCGAGCGTGATCTTCGTCAAGGACCTCACGCGCGCCCAGCAAGTCCTGGCGCAGGCCAAGAAGGCCGACATCAATCAGTTCCGGAAGCTTGCGCGCGAGCGAAGCGAAGACCCGCAAACGGCCGCGGACGGTGGCGATCTCAATTTCTTCACGGCAGACGCCGAAGGCAGTCCGCCTACCGCCGTTCGAGACGCCGCCTTCACTCTCAATCAGGTCGGGCAAGTGTTTCCCAAGCTCGTGAAGGCCCCGCAGGGGTACGCAATCATCATGCTGACCGGGAAGCGCGCTGCCCTCACGCGTACCTACGAGCAAGCGAAACGCGCGATTCGACACAAGCTCGTGCGCCAAAAGAAAGACGCCGCCATGGAGGCGTTGCTCGAAAGCCTTCGCGAAGACATCGCCGTCGAGATTGACTACGACGCACTTGCCGACATCGAGGTCGACGTCCCGGACCTTCCCCGATGATTCGTCACGCCACCCTCCTGGTCCTACTGAGCTCGTGGGCGATCCCCGTCGCGCAGGCAGACGTCATCGAGCGAGTCGTGGCCACTGTCAACGACCGGGCGATTTTTCTGAGCGATATCCGAAAGCGGTCGGTACCGTTCCTTCCGCAGGTCGCCGAAGCGAGTAACGATACGGAACGCGCCTCGCGCCTCAAGGCGCTTTACAACGAAGTCCTCGACTTCCTGATCGAGGAAGAGCTCCTCAAACAGATCGCAGCCGAAGACGGAACCGTGGTCACGGATGCGGATGTGGAACAAGCGATCGAGAACATCCGTTCGGGCAACAACATGACCGCAGAGCAGTTCATGGAGGCCGTGAAGGCTCAGGGCATGAGCGAGGCGAAATACCGCGCAGACCTCAAGAAGCAGCTCCTGCGGTTCAAGGTCGTCAATGTGCGGGTGCGTTCACGCGTGAACATCACCGAGGATGAGGTTCGACGCCGCTACGAGCAGCGAGCACGGGGCCAGGGCGAAGAGCTCCGGTTCCAGGTCTCCCACATCGTGGTCGCGCTAGAGCCTGAGGCCTCAGCGACCGAGACCGCAGCGGTGCGCGAGCAAGCCACCGTCCTTCGTGCCGAGCTCACGACCGACAACTTCGAGGAGCGGGCGAGCGAACTCGGTGGGGGTGAGCTCGGCTGGATCGCTGAGAGCGATCTCCCGGACGATCTTGGAAGCGCGCTTCTTCCGCTCAACGCCGGGGAGATCAGCCCACCCATTCGGGGCGCCGGTGGCTTTCACATCTTCTTCGTCGAAGACCGCGAGGTCAGCTCCGACTTCCCGTCGTACGAAGAAATGCGCGAGGAGCTGTTTCGCGAAATGCTTGATACGCAGATGCGACGCCAAGAGCGTATCTTCATCGAAGAGCTACGGCGCGACGCGGCCATCAATCGCATGCTCTAGTCTGACTAGCTCGGAGCTGCCGGTCGCGGGGAGCGTGCGGACGTAGCGCTCGAGGCCCTTCATGATGCGGGCACCGAGCAATCTAACGAGAGGCCTCGTGCACGGCGAGAGTGGTCTCATCAGCCGGGTGGGCTCGTAGGCGACCCGCCACACGAGGCGAGAGCGGTCGCCAGGCAGCGGCTCGACCGAATAGTGCTCGGCAAGCCCAATCACGGCTGGCTTGTTCGTCCCGACGAAAGTGAATCCCATCTCGCGGTCACGCTCCCAGGCGAAAAAACGCTCGTGGGTGACCAGTCCGCCGAGGATCTCGACGTCTCGGGTCGTGCCGACTCCGAACGGCTTCGGGCTCGTCCAGGTGACACGCTTGATGGCACGCACCCACACCGGCCACGAGTCGGGGTCCTCGAAGACGTCGAACACCTGCCGGGGAGTTGCATCGAGATCTGCCTCGAACCGAAACGTGTCCCGGATCCGGTCGAGATCTTCGAGAGTGAGCGGCTTGCAGGGATGCATTGACGACAGCGTGTCACCCACCCGCCTCATCGTCGAGGCCCCCCCGGTTTGCTGCTAGGCTCGCCCTCATGAATGGCGACGTTCGGTTCGAGCGAGAGGGCGCGGTGGCAACGATGATCTTCGATCATGCCGCCCGGCGAAACGCGATGACGGTTTCGATGTGGGAAGCGATCCCCACGACGATCGAGAGGATGCAGCGCGACGACACCATCCGGGTCGTGGTGATGCGGGGCGCCGGGACCGAGGCGTTCGTCTCCGGCGCCGACATCTCCGAATTCGAGGCCACACGAACGGGTGCCGCTGGCCGTTCCTACGATCGCACGACAGCCAGAGCGTTTGCGGCCCTCCAATCGTTCGACAAACCCCTCGTCGCACTGATTCACGGCTTCTGCATCGGCGGGGGTGCCGCAATCGCGCTCACTGCCGACCTCCGATTCGCCGCCGCCGACGCGACCTTCGCGGTGCCGCCAGCGAAGCTCGGACTCGGATATCACACCGCAGGCATCGAAGCTCTCGTCCGAGCCGTCGGTGCGCCGAACACCGCGAACCTCCTCTTCACAGGCCAACGCGTCGACGCGACGGAGGCGCGCCGCGTGGGGCTCGTCAACGACGTGTTCGCCAAGTCTGTGCTCGACGCCAAGGTGGCGGAGATCACACGGGGGATCGCGGACAACGCACCGTTGACCCTTCGCAGCGCGAAGATGACCCTCCAAGAGCTCACCCGCCCGCACCACGCGCGCGACACGGAACGCATCGAGCGGTCGATCGTCGATTGCTACGAGAGCGATGACTTCAAGGAAGGGATTCGGGCGTTCCTCGAGAAGCGAAAACCCCAGTTTACCGGACACTGATTCAGTGTGAATTCGAGCGCGGACGTTACGATGAGATTTCTGCCGTAACACGTGTGTGACACGGCGCTGCGAGAAGTGTCGCACGCTGCGCACTTGCCGCCGGAAGCTGAACAATTACGTATAGAACGGGACAATTACGTATAGACGGTCCCTAGGAAACCGCGTATCCAGAAGAGCAGAAGGGGCAAGCTCAAACCAAATCGTGCGCTTTGCCACCTGCCCAATTCGTTGGGCCTCGACGCGGCTGGTCGGAAACGGGCTGACTAGCCGCGTCGCTTTTTTAATCCACAAGTGCGGCATGCGGCCACACTCACTTCGTGATGATCGCGATCAACTCCGCCTGCGAGTTGACGCCTGCTTTGCGGAAGATCGCCCCGAGTTGGGTGGTGACCGTGCGCAACGATGCGCCCCGCTCGTCCGCGATCTCTTTCGCAGTGAGGCCGCGGAGGACGAGGTCGATAATCTCGCGCTCCGCCGAGGTCGTTCCTTCGGGATATCGAAGCTTGGGCAGCGGAACACTCAAGACGAGAATCTCCTCGCCGCCCACGCGGATCTGACTTACCCGCGGGCCTTCACCTTCCACCGCAGTCTCAGCCGTATCGCCCGGTTTTTCCTTAGGATCCACCATCCTTCGTTGTGCAAGTCTCTACAACTCCGGTCAAACGGTCAAGTTGCAATGATGAGCCGCAGATTCACTCAAAGACCCATTTGCTTCGCGATGATCACTTTCATGATCTCGTTCGTGCCAGCGTAGATCCGCTGTACGCGCGCATCCATGAAGGCTCGACTGATCGGGTACTCGAGCATGTAGCCGTAGCCACCGTACATCTGGAGGCAGGTGTCGGTGACGCGGCCCTGCATTTCAGACAACCAATACTTGGCCATCGAACATTCCTTGACCAAGTACTTTCCGGCGACGTGCTCGGCGACCAACTTGTCGAGGAACGCGCGGCCGATCTCGATCTCGGTGGCGCACTCGGCGAGTTTGAACTGCGTGTTCTGGAACTTCGAAATTGGTCGCCCGAACGCCTCGCGTTCCTTGGTGTAGACGATCGCGTCTTCCAGCACCTTCTCGGCACTTGCCTGGGACATGATACCAACCGTCAGGCGCTCTTGCTGAAGCTTCTGCATCAGCATCATGAACCCAGACCCCTCTTGGCCGAGGATGTTGCTCGCGGGAATCCGGCAATCGTCAAAGGCAAGCTCGGCAGTGTCCTGGGCTTCCATCCCCATCTTCTCGAGCTTGCGGCTACGGATGAACCCTGGGCGGTCACCCTCGACGATGAAGAGCGACACACTTCGATGGGGGTCGTCCGAGTTCGGGGTGCGTGCCGCAACGACGACGAGGTCGCAGGTCATGCCGTTCGAGATGAACGTTTTGGAGCCGTTGATCACGTACTCGTCGCCGTCTCGCTTCGCGGTCGTCGCGATTGCCGCGAGGTCCGAACCCGTCCCTGGTTCGGTCATGGCCAAGGCCGTCACGACTTCGCCGCTCGCGCATTTCGGAAGCCACGCGGCCTTTTGTTCCGCGGAGCCGAATGCCTCGATGTAGGGAACGACGATGTCGGAGTGAAGGCTCGCAGTCCAGCCCGACTCGTACGCCCGCGCGAGCTCCTCCATGACGACGACCGAATGAAGGAAATCGCCCCCGGGACCTCCATGCTCCTCGGACATCCATGGGCACAGGTAACCAGCCTCACCTGCCTCCAACCAGACTTCCCTGTCCACGACGCCTTGCTTTCGCCACTTCGGTTGCTGGGGGACCACCTTCGCGTCGACAAACTGTCGAAAGTTGCGTCGAAAAATTTCGTGTTCCTCGGAGAAGATCGATCGTTCCATGCAGGCTCCTGACTGAATGGCCATTCATTACCTGCTCGGCGCTGTCGTCGCAACCCATTCGCGCGCTGCGGCCTTGCAGCGATGCGCCCCTCTCTCTATGGTCCGGCCCTTATGCGTCGCCGACCGGCTCGCTTCTCCATGTACCTGACACTGTTCGTCGCCGTTCCGGTGACCGCCTACGCGAGTGGCGACGGACACGGATTGGACGCCACGATTTGGCTCCTCTTGGCGGGGATGATCCTCGCCGCCAAGATCGGGGGCGAGATCGCGGTTCGTCTGAACCAGCCATCGGTGCTTGGCGAGCTTTGCGTCGGCATCGTGCTCGGCAACCTCGGGCTCCTCGGCGTGCATGTCTTCGACGGCGCAGCCGAATTGGTCCCGATCGAATTCCTTGCCGAGTTCGGTGTCGTGCTCCTTCTCTTCGAAGTGGGCCTCGAGTCTACCCTCAAGGAGATGCGCGCGGTCGCCCCGACATCTGGTCTGGTCGCGATCATTGGCGTGGTAGCGCCGATGCTCCTTGGTTACGGCGTGAGCGCCTGGCTGATTCCGGAAGCTCCGTTCTCGCTGCACCTCTTCATCGGGGCGACGCTTTGCGCCACAAGCGTCGGGATTACCGCGCGTGTTCTGAAAGACCTCAACGCGATGTCGCAACCCGAAACGCGCGTCATTCTGGGCGCCGCCGTCATCGACGACGTGCTGGGGCTCATCGTGCTCGCCGTGGTTGCGAGTATTGCGGAGTTCGGCGCCATTCCAGGTGCCCTCGACCTGAGCAAGATCATCGGGCTCGCGGCAGGATTCTTGGTTGGATCATTACTCCTCGGCGCGTTTGTCATGCCTGGTGTATTCCGCGCAGCCTCCAAATTGCGGACGCCGGACGTCCTCGGCGCAGTCGCCATCGGGCTCTGCTTGCTGCTAGCGGGACTATCTGGCGAAGCCGGCCTTGCTCCCATCGTCGGCGCGTTCGCCGCGGGTCTCGTCCTCGATGAGGTGCACGTTCGACCCTTCGGCAAGACCTCAGCGCACGATCTCTCCGAGATCATCGGGCCGATCGTTGCGGTCGTGGCCCCGATTTTCTTCGTGCGAACCGGGATGATGGTCCAGTTGGCCGGCATCGGTGCCGATCCCCTCATTTTGGCACTCGCCATGACTGCCGTCGCCATCGTAGGCAAGCTGGTCGCAGGGCTCGGCGTCCGCGGCAAGACGGTGGACCGACTGGCCGTAGGCATCGGGATGGTGCCGCGAGGCGAGGTGGGGCTGATCTTCGCGAACGTCGGTGCGGGAATCACCTACGAAGGGGAACCCCTCATTGCCGCGGGAATCTACGCGGCGATCGTTTTGATGGTGATGGCGACCACGATCGTCACGCCACCTTGGCTCGCACAACGCCTACGCGCCGTGATGCGCAAGCGCCCCGATGGCGATGTCGCTTGAAGCCGCGCTCGAGAACGCGAACACGTCGGTCGAAGAGCTGGTTGCACGCCTCGGCGGCAATGATCGCGTAGATGTAGCCAGCGTCCCCGAAGGTGCCCTCGGCTGGGCGCTCGCGCGATCACTCTCCACGAACCCACAGGCGCGCCTCGTGATCGTGACGAGCACCCTCGAGGAGGCCTACCGGCACGAAGCGAACCTGCGATTCTTGCGTGGGGCCGATGACGAGGGTGTGATGGTGTTTCCAGGCGGCGACACCAGCCCGCTGCTCGATGTCGTTCCCGACCGCCGTGCAGAGATGCACCGCATGGCCGTGCTGAGCCGTCTGACCGGAAGCCGACCCTGGCAAGCGTTGATCGTTCCGGCCCCGGCCTTACTCCGTCGGATCCCGCCGCGCGAGTACCTCGAAGCGCACCAACACACTCTCGCGTTTGCGGATCGGATCGAGCGTGACCACCTCGTCTCCACCTTGCAGAGCCTCGGGTACCTTCGCGTCCCCCTGGTCGAGGACCGCGGCACGTTTTCGGCCCGTGGGGCGATCGTGGACGTGTTCGCACCGGGCACCGCGCCACCTCACCGCATCGAGTTCGACGACGATCACATCGCACGAATCCGGATCTTCGACGCAGAGACACAAAAGACGGCATCCGAAACAGAGCGATTCGACTTCGGACCTGCACGCGAAGTCCCGGATGTTCCCGAGGCTATCGCGCGAGCGCGAACGCTCGTTCGCGAACTGTGTGACGAGATCAACATGCCGACGCTCCAGGCACGAGAAATCACCGTTGAGCTCGAACGAGGTTCGGGGGCGCTCATCTCGACGCCGCTGCTGCCGGCATACTACGAGCGCCTCGATACCTTGTTGGACCACGTAACCGGAGATGCCCGTCTCGTCTTGATCGATCCCGTGGGGGTGGCGTCCGTCCTCGAGACTGAGCTGCGCAACGCGGAGAACGAGCATGCCGCTCGCGCCGGCCGCCCCACGTTCGCCCTCGATCGCTACTACATTGACGAGGAAGAACTCGTCACGAAGCTTCAGGCCCGGCCGACCCTCGTCGCGCACAGACTCACGGTCCACGGAGAGGCTGGCGCTGACGAGGGGGCGCTTCTGCAGTGGGTCACCGCTCCCCGCGACGATCTCATCCGGATCGGCGCGGCGGATCAAAGCGGGTTGGTCGCGGAACTTCGGGCACATCGCGGTGCCGGGGAACGGGGCCTTGAGCCGCTTGCCGTTCAACTGCGCGAATGGGTCGAGCAAGGAATTCGCGTGTCGCTCGTCGGAAGGACGCAACATCAGGCCGACCGGCTGGCCGACCTGTTGCGCGGGTACGCCGTCCCCCCACAGGTGCTCGACGACATGACGCTCGGGGAGCTGCGAGATGGCTTCGTGCTGTGGAGCGAAGCGATCGCCTTCGTCACAGAGGAAGAGATCTTCGGCACCCGCGTCCGACAACGCCGCACCAAGCGAACGTCACGTCGGCAACAACAGCGATTCCTCGAAGACCTTCGCGAGCTCGATGTCGGCGACTATGTCGTGCACGCAGATCATGGCGTTGGACGGTACTTGGGCCTTCAACACAAGGCACTGAGTGTCACAGCGCTCGACCGACTGCACGGACGAGAACCGCAGACGGTCGAAGTCATGGTCGTCGAGTACGCAGGCAATGACAGATTGTTCCTCCCGGTCACGCGGCTTGGCATCATTCAGAAGTTCAAGGGCCAAGAGGGGCACCAACCAAAGCTCGACCGGCTGGGCGGCTCGACGTTCGCCACGAAGAAGCGTCGGGTACAAAAGGCAGTCCGGCAGATGGC
Source organism: Polyangiales bacterium (assembly GCA_049670545.1). Classification (GTDB taxonomy): domain Bacteria; phylum Myxococcota_A; class Polyangia; order Polyangiales; family Houyiibacteriaceae; genus SG8-38. The sequence goes on along the minus strand of JBATTM010000719.1, from coordinate 4,748 downwards.
GGAGGAACTCCTCAAACTGTACGCCGAGCGCAACGCCGCCCAGCGCGATCCGATCGAGGCGGTGAGCCCTTCGTATGCCGAATTTGAGGCCACCTTCCCGTTCGAAGAGACACGCGACCAAGCGAAAGCCATCGACGAGGTGTTGATCGACCTACAAGGACCCCAGCCCATGGATCGACTGGTCTGTGGGGACGTGGGATTCGGCAAGACAGAAGTCGCCATGCGGGCCGCGTTTCGAGTCGCGATGGCGGGCCGCCAGGTCGCGGTCCTGTGCCCGACCACGGTATTGGCGCAGCAACATTACCGGACGTTCTCCAATCGACTCCGCGACTATCCCCTTCGGATTGAGGTTCTCTCCCGCTTTGCATCGAAGGCCAAACAACTCGAGACGCTCGCGGGGCTCAAGGACGGCACCGTCGACCTCGTCGTCGGCACGCACCGCATCCTCTCGAAAGACGTGCACTTCTCGAACCTCGGCCTCTTGGTCGTCGATGAGGAGCAGCGGTTCGGCGTCACGCACAAAGAGCGCATCAAGAAACTGCGAACCAACGTAGACGTGGTCACACTGAGCGCGACCCCCATTCCTCGCACACTGCAACTGGCTGTGGGCGGCATGCGCGACCTCTCGCTGATCACGACGGCCCCGCAAGACCGTCGCGCGGTGCGGACGTTCGTCTGCCGATGGGACGACCACTTGATCAAGGAGGCCGTCGAGCGGGAGCTTAGTCGCGGCGGCCAGGTGTTCTTCGTCTACAATCGCATCGAAGGTCTCTACGAACGCGCCCAACGCCTCCAGGACTTGATGCCCAACGTGCGGATCGCGGTGGCGCACGGCCAGATGAAACCGGTGCTGCTCGACAGGACGATGACGGACTTCGTCGAGGGAGCATACGATGTGCTGTGTTCGACCGCGATTGTCGAGAGCGGGCTCGACATCCCTCGTGCGAATACGATTCTGATCGACCGCGCGGACACACTCGGGCTTGCCCAGTTGTATCAACTACGGGGACGTGTCGGACGTTCCGATCAGCGGGCGTACTGCTACTTGATCACGCCTCCGCCCAACCAGATGTCCGAGGAATCGCGGGTACGGATGGAGGCCCTGGAGCGATTCTCGGGACTCGGTGCCGGCTTCCGTGTCGCAACGCTCGATATGGAGCTTCGTGGCGCCGGAAACCTTCTCGGGTCAGAGCAGAGCGGCAACGCATCTCTCGTCGGCTTCGACATGTTCGTCCAGATGCTCGACGAAGCCGTCTCGGAGCTTCGCGGGGAAGCCGTGCGCCACGAGATCGACACCGAACTTTCGATCGACATCGAGCACTATCTGCCCGAGGACTACATCGACGACATCGGGCTGCGGTTGTCGCTATACCGACGGTTCGCGACGGCCGTGGACGCGCAGGCGCTCGAGGAGCTCGCCGACGAGATGGAGCAGAGATTCGGGTCTCCGCCACAGCCTGCGCGCGATTTCGTGCGTGTGATGGCGCTCAAGCCCCCCCTGCGGGATTTGCGAGCACTTGGTTGCGAGGCCGACAGCGGTCGCGTGACGCTCCATCTGCACGAGAGCACCTCGGTCGACCCCGCGAAACTGATGCCGTTGGTCGCCGTGGATGGTGCCGGGTGGAGCCTTTCACCTGACATGAAGCTCACCCGGCGCTATCGAGACGATGAGGGTCTCGACGCGGTTGATCGCGTGCACGCACTACTCGAAGAGCTCGTGTCACTTCGTCGCCCCATCGAAAGGGAATGAGGCTCGATGTCCATCGCGAAAGAACTCGAACAGATATTCGATGCCGACCGAAAACTGCGGGAGGCGGAGTCTCGACTGCTGCGAGTTCGAAACTCGAGCGAGGTCGTCGACCTGCTCATCGCGGAAACGAAGAACGCGTTGGCACATCAGGACCGCGAGGAAGCGACGATGCGCCTGGAACGGCTTGCCGATCTCTGCGCACAAGTACACGGCCCGCAAATGACAGACGCGCTGATCGAGATCTTGAACGACCAGGAGCCTCGCGTGCGGGTGGCTGCAGGAGAGGCGCTTCGTGACGTTGGGTTCGAACGCTACGCAGAAGTCGCGCGGGGAATCGTGCGCGCGCTGGACTCCAGCACGACCGGGCCTGCAATGTCGGAGCTTCCCTGGGTGCTCGCGGAGATTGGTGAACCAAGCGCCCTCCCCTTGATTCGTCGGTTCCTCGACCACGCCGACCCGGACGTTACGGCGGCCGCGATCGAGGCCTTGGCCCAGCTTCAAGAACCGGAGGCGGTCGACGACCTGCGGCGTTTCGTCGACGACGATCGCGTCGTGGTCATCGAAGACCTCGAAGACGACGACAAGACTACCATCGGGGACCTCGCGCGCGATGCCCTGGCGATGTTCGGTGTCGACGCGGCATCCTGAGCCCCGCGATCAAGCCCCTTCACGCGTCCATTTGGCGCGCCGTTTCGCCGCGCGTGCGCGAGCACGATCTTTGCGGAAGAGCGCCGGGTAAGCCTCGCGCGTAGGTAGCACCTCGACGCGGGTGGGCAGCCGAGGGCGCGCCTCTTCCATCGCACGAACCAGCGCTCGGAGTGGCCCGGACGCTTGGCCGAAAGTGCCCGGATCGATGGCGTCCGCGCAGCCCGAAACCCGGTCGACCACCCGTTGACTGAGGTAGCCACGTCGATGCAGATCATCGAAGCTCGCGACCAAGACCTCCGGGTTGAACCGGTTCGCTACCACCAGGTCCGCGCCTACCCTCAGCACCGCATGGGCGTCGAGCGCGCCGTCTTCGAGCAGCACGAGTGCCGGTTGAAAGTAATTGTAGAATGGGCAAACCCGCGTCCCAAAATCGTGAAAACCGCTCGTCGACGAGACTCGCTCGAGGTGAATGAAGATCCGGCGGACCGCATCCCTTCGAGGCACCCGCGCAGCAATCCGAACGATCCGCGGGATGTCGTTAGGGTACACTTGCGCCTCCACGGCCACCTGCATGAGGACTTCCTGGGTCACGCGGCCCGCGGCGATATCGGCGTACAATGAGTAGATGAATGCGTCGCCCTCTGCATCGTCCCCAAAAAGAATCTCGTCGGTCGTTGGATCGACGTTGGTGCGTGACCGGAGCAACGCGGTGAGCTTGTAGCTCAACTGATCGCGGAGAAACCGAAACCGACCTCGGACGAGGTTGTGCAGGCTCGGCTTGAGCGTGAAACCGTCCCAACGAATTCCATCGAGCCTGAGCTTTGCCTCGAGCACGCCTCGCATCTGCTCCGGGCTTCCCGACAGAATGAAGATCGCGGCCGGGTCGGTCCCGCGGATCTCTTTGAGGAGGGTGCTCGCACCGGGGTACGCACGCTTTCGGGAAGCGGGCTCGAACGCGGTCCGGACGAGGTCGCGAAGCGTATCGAACTCGGTCCGCAGATACGTCTTGTCGAGATCCCATCGGTAGACGACCTCGTTTCTTCGCGCACTCAGCTCGGGAGCCATCGGCGCACCATAGCAGTCCCGCGGCCTAAGATGCAGCGCGAGTCGAAGCTGATATGTTCGCGTCATGTCTCTCGATACCGTGGTGCTCGACGAACGAACCCTCTCGCGCGGCTCCGAAGGCCAGCGCGTCGACTGGGAGGCAACGATCCGCGAGTTCCTCACCAAAGCCAACGAGAAGTCGGACTACGACGCAACCCTTCACGTTTCCGTGACCGAACAACATTTTTCAATCGAAGCCGTCGATGGCGCCTCTGTCGTGCTCCGCACGAGAACCATCCCTCATGATCTTCTGTCCGACCACATCACGGAGTACGTGGACATCGTTCGGCAGATCGCGGACGCCCACGGCGTCAACCATATGGAGGCGCTCGACATGGCCAAGAAGGTCACCCACGACCGCGTGGCTCGTGTGCTCAAGCGAGAGCTGCGCGAATTCGGCTTCGACCACGAGACCTCACGCAAGCTCTTCACACTTCTTCTTTCCCTGCGGGTCGACACGACGCGTCTCACGGGGATTCACGGTCATCGCACGATCCGGTAGGCTGGACCGTCCCTGATAGCCTCGTGGGACATGCTCTAGTTGCCGCCCGCCGTTCGGCGGGACATACGAATCGCATGAGCGAGCTTCGCCACCTGTTGAGCCAGATGCCGATCGAGATGGACACCGTCAGTGCGTACCTCGACGGCCTCGGGGCGGATGCGCGAGTCCGAGAAATTCGGTCACTCGGCCGCGCACAGCAAGCGCGCTTGTTCGAAGCGGCCGAAGGACATCGCACGATTGCCCTCGAGGACATCGTTCCATCGACGTCTGCCCCGATGGATGAGGTCGTGCACCACGGCAAGAACACCCTCCCTGCGTTCTCTCTTTTCGCCAAAGCGTTCGTGCGCCCGTCACCGGACAGCCGTGAGCTGTGGGGGTACAACCGAGCGGGTGGCTTCGTCGAGACCGTCGTCGGCCCAGGGTACTTCGTGGCCTACCCGAACGAGCAGCCAGGTGAGGTGCTCGTCGACTACTTGCGGCTCCCCGACGATCGCCCGGCACACTGGCCGGAGATCCTGCCCAACTCCGCGCGGTTGTCGGCTTTGGTCTACAACGGCACCCAGGATGTGCTCCGTGGCGTATCCGATCACGTGACGATCGGCCGCGCGTTCAAGAACGGAAAGCCCCTTTCAGCCTGGTTCGTGCTCTGCCGCGGGTGAGGGTGAACGGCTGTGCGGGTACCCTCCGGGAGCCCAATTGGCCGATTTCAGCCCTCGCGAGGTCGGGGTTTGCGCCAAAGGTCGA
>JBATTM010000718.1:0-3076 GCA_049670545.1 Polyangiales bacterium | reverse complement strand
CGCGCGGAGAGAGAATCGACCGTACGGGACGAGATGAGTCGGAGGAGTTGGTCGGGTCGGGCCGCCATGAGTTCCCTGATGTTGGCGACGCCGGTGAGTTTCTGATCGTCAGAAACGACGTACACATAGTAGAGGGCATGTTGTGCGGCGACGCGGAGGCGCTCCAGGGCTTCGCCTGCAGATACGCTCTCCGCCAACGCGATCACGGCGGGATCCATCAACGCTCCGGCTGTGCCTTCCGGGTATCGGAGCAGATTTCGCATTGCTTTGCGATCTTCGTCGCTCAGGGATTCGAGGATTTTCGCCCGAGGTGCTCGATCCGTGGCGCGAAGAATCGCGGCGGCAACATCTGGGCGCGCGTTTGAGAGAGTCGATGCTGCCGTCTCTGGGGGCATGATCTCGAGGCTCCGTGCTGCTGTGAGCGGCGCGGTCCAACGGAGGAGTTCCGCAAGGCTACCCGAAGAAAGCTCGGCCATGACCTCTGCGGCCTCGGAGACGGGCATCGATTCCAGGGCTCGCGCGACTTCGGCCGGATGCGTGGAAGCGAAAGTCGCGAGCAGCTTGGCTTCAAGATCCACGTTCTTCCTCCTGGTTCAAAAGCACACACCGATTGCCACTGAAATGTCGACCTGGGATCGCGGTCTCCCCCTCGGCGCTGTCGAGCACCACTCCGGTGTGGGTGGTTCGGAGGATCCGTCCTTCGTCCGACCCGACCCGAACGACTTGACCCGGACGGTACGACTTGTTGACGTAGTGCATCGCGAGAATGTCGGACATCACGTCTCGAGCACCGAGTCCGAACGCAAGCGCGGCGCCCCCCAGCATCGTGGCGATCGTGATCAAGAATACGGCGGTTAGGAAGGACACGTCGACGCCCAGCTGATCCGCAGCGATCAGCGCCATGGCAACCACGATCGAGACTTGCGTGAGCCGCGCGAGGCTTCGTGCTTGAGCGGGGAGCAGCCGGTGCGCCGTCTTGATGATCGCGTTGCTTGCGACGCGGCCCGCGACGACGCCGCCGAATACGAGGGCGAGCGCGATGAAGAGCTTGGGCAGGTAGCCGGCGAGGGTGGCCGACCACTTGCTGAAGACAGCAAGGCCGAGCGCGTCGACCGCGACCATGAGGGTTGTGAGCAGCACCAGCCAATAGACCCCGTTCGCCGCCGCGCTTCCGGCGTCGCGCTCGTCGACGGCCTCCGTCCAGGCTGCACGGGTTGCACCGGGTGGCATCTTGACGGCGAGCCCGCCGACGATTCGCCGAACGACCTTTCGCAGGGCCCACGCGAGCCACCACCCGACGATCAGCACCAGGGCTGCGGTCACGATGTTGGGAAGCGCAGCGATCAAGCCGTCCTTGGCTTGCTGCAAGAGAGAGAGCAGTTGGCTCTGGATGTCATCGATACCCATTGGAATCCTCCCGGTAGGTTGCTACCGGCTCGGTGCCTGGTTGTCGCACGAGCCTACCGCGAATCACGAAAAAGTCGGCCGGTTCCCGACGCAGGCGTCAGGAGTCCGTATCCTCCGTCGAAAGGGCGCTGGGCGCGCCCGCGTCCCTGACATGCACGTCGAGCTGCGGAAACGCGATCTCGATATTTGCGGCCCGCAGGGCGTCATTGAGTGCGACGTTCACTCGGCTCTGGTATCGAGCCCGCTGAATCGGATGATCGAGAACGACAGCATAGTATGCGTCGAACATCAGTGCGCTCTCGCCATGTTCAGCGAACTCGACGAACGGAGAGGGCTCGTGCAGCACGCCTTCGACGTCGAGCGCGCCGACCATCACCTCCATGGCTCGATGGATGTCGGACGCGTATGCGATCCCGACCCTGACTTTGTCCAGGATGACTCGGTTGTGCTTGGTCCAATTGATCAGCTTCTCTTCTAGGAACACCCGGTTGGGAAGCATCACGTCAAGCCCCATGGCTGTTTCCAGTCGAATACTGCGAATACCGATCTCGGCGATGTTCCCCACTTCGCCGTCGACTTCGACGATATCGCCGATCTTCACCGGCCGCTCCACCAACACGATGACCCCACTGATCAAGTTGTTGAACAGCTCTTTGCCGCCGAACCCGATCCCTACTGCAAGGCCACCGGCCATGAAGTGAAGAGTCGACGGGCGAATGCCTATGAGGTTGAGCGCGACGTCGACCGCGATGAGGAACACGACGAGAAAGGTTCCCTTCTCGATGATGGCCCGGTCGGTCGGATTGAGTTTCGCGCGCCCCTTCGCGCTCCAGCGGCTCAATGCGGAGCGCACCCGATTCCGAAGAAACCCGGCGACGAAAACGCCGCCGACCAGCAGAGAGAGGGCGACCACCACGTGACCGAGGGTGACCTGCTGTCCCTGGATCGAGAACAGGTCGCTCCCCCAAAGCTTCCCCGCGGCGTCGGGAAGATCGAGAAGCGATTTCGCAGTCTCTTTCACTCGGTCTCCTCGACATAGGCATCCCAAGGCCACTGCGTGAGGATCCTGTGTGCCGGGATCGAAAGGCGCATCGGCGGCAACTTACACCCGGACCGCGCGCGAATCACATGGTTTCGGTTCCACCGAGATCGCGTGGAGAGCCTAGGTCAGGTTGTCGGGGCGTCTCCAGACAAGCTCTTCTGGATTTCGTTGGCCTTCTCACCGATGAATTCGTGCGCCTCCCGCACTCCCTCTTCGGCTGCGGACGTGGCCTTCCCAAGCAGCTGGTCCCGGTACGGACCAAGCCTCTGGTGTTCTGCGGCCGTCGTGGGGATTGCGGCGCCGATGGCGGCACCAAGTGCAAGAGCCGCGGCCCCAACGAGGAGAGGCTCCGCGTCGTAGTAGTGCACCACGGCCTCTTGCCCATGGCGTGCCTGCTCCGACGCTCGTGCGTGCACGTGCCTGGAAGTGTCCCTAGCCCTGCCGATCATTTCACTCGTCGTGCCCTTCGCCGTCGAATAGAGGTCCGAGGCTCGCTCCGCCACCCGAGCGGTGAGCGGACTGTCGTTGTCCGACGTCGTCGTCCCCATCCCGACCGACTCGGGCAACCTGGGAAGATAGTTTGGCGTCATCTCGGGCTCGGGCGGGTTCGCCCGTGCACTGCGCGAC
>JBATTM010000717.1:0-2097 GCA_049670545.1 Polyangiales bacterium | reverse complement strand
CCTAACAAACTCACTCCGACCTTGCGCTTGGGTCTAGGGAAAGTAGAACTTGTTTCACCATGTTGGGGGACCGCACCCCGGCGCAGGAGCGAATGTATGGCGATCGTCGAACCACTTCCCGAGACCTCCGAAGGACGCCGTCGGCTCGGGCTACGCAGCCCCGCGACGCGGGAGCAGGTCGGGGAGATCGTCGTGAGCAGTCCCGACGACGTGGGCGCCGCGATCGCAAGAGCCAAAGACGCACAGGTCGAGTGGGCACGTGTATCGATTGCCGAACGTGCGCGAATCGTGCGGAGCGCGATCGACCACCTGGTCGAGCGGCGTGAGCAGGTGGTGGACACCGTGGTGCAAGAGACGGGCAAGACCCGCCTCGAAGCACTGATGATGGAGATCGTCCCCGGCTGCGACTACCTCAACTTCTGGTCTGCTCGCGCGGTCCGCGACTTATCGGATGAGAAGCGCAAGCTCCACGGGTACCTGCGACCCGCGAAGAAACTGATCATGCACTACCGACCTCTCGGCGTCGTCGGCGTGATCACCCCGTGGAACGGCCCCTTCTCGCTCGCGATTAATCCGACGATTCAGGCACTGCTCGCAGGCAACGCGGTGATTCTAAAGCCGTCCGAGGTCGCGCCCTACTCTGGAGATTGGACAGTCGAGATTCTGCGCGAGGCCGGCGTTCCCGAGGGCGTCGTCCAGACCGTGTTCGGCGACGGCGAAACCGGTGCCGCACTCGTCAACGGAGGCGTGCAGAAGATCTCCTTCACCGGCAGCGTGCGCACCGGCAAGAAGATCGCAGCGTCATGCGCCGAGCAGTTGATTCCCTACACGCTCGAGCTCGGCGGAAAGGACGCGATGATCGTATGCGCCGACGCGGACCTCGAACGTGCGGCAGGTGGGGCGGTCTTCAACTCCATGCTCAACACCGGGCACGTCTGCATGGGGGTCGAGCGCGTCTACGTCGTGGAAAGCGTAGCGGACGAGTTTGAACGGTTGGTCGAGGGAATCGTTCGAGACCTGCGATATGGCGCAGGGGGTGAGATCGACCTCGGCCCCGTCTTCTGGGACCGGCAGCTCCCGATCATCGAACGCCACATCGAAGACGCGAAGGCAAAGGGCGCAGAGGTCGTGCTGGGAGGGGAAGCCGACGTCGCCGACGGGCTGTTCTACAAACCGACGTTCGTGCGAGGTGTGGATCACTCGATGGACCTCATGCGTGAGGAAACGTTCGGCCCCATCGTGACCGTGATGCGGGTCGCGACCGAGGACGAGGCCGTTCGACTGGCCAACGACTCGAAGTACGGCCTCAGCGGCAGCGTGTGGACCAAAGACATCAAGAAGGGCATCGAGATCGCGAAACGGATGGAGACCGGGTCGGTCGTGATCAACGACGCGTCAATGGCGTATGGCGCCCCGGAAGCCCCATTCGGTGGAATGAAAGAGAGCGGCTTCGGTCACGCAAACGGGCTGAACGCATTGCGAAGCTACACGCACGAGCAACCAATTTTCATCGATCGTTGGGGGCAGAAGAAGGAACGTCACTGGTATCCGCACACACAGAAGGCGATTGACGAGATCGACGGCATGATCCGAGTGGTGTACGGGACGGCCCTCAAGAAGCTCGGCTTCTTCTCCTGAGCGCCAGGCTCGCTTGGGTCACGTGTCCCCTTGGGGTGCGTGCGCTCGATAGCTTGGGGTCTCCACGGCGACCGCATAGGGAAGCGGCTCGATCGCACGGCCATGGCGGCGGGCCCACGCACGGGTGAAGACGGCTCCCATCAAGAAGATCTCGGTCGTGTAGAAGATCCAAAGCAGCATGACGATCAACGAACCTGCGGCTCCATACCAAGACGCGGGACTCGCGTACGCGAGATAGGACCCGATCAACAGCGATCCGCCGACGATAAACAACGAGGTCGCTGACGCGCCCACCGCCGCATCGCGCCACGTGATCGTCGCATCGGGAAGCCATCGATACACCAACGCGATCAGGACCCCCAAGACGACGAGCGCACTTCCGAACTGCCCGAACGTCAACAGATGGCTAGAATCGTTGAACCAACGGGACGCCCCGGAGGTAATGGCATGGAGCAAGAC
>JBATTM010000716.1:0-2256 GCA_049670545.1 Polyangiales bacterium | reverse complement strand
TGGGGTGCCAAAGATGTCGGAATCCGGAACCGCCACACCGAGCCACAACTGCGAACGGGCATCGAGGAGGGTGAACCCCGCCCAGCCTGCGCCACGGCCGCTCCCGAAGTGCACCGGTCGCTTGTCGTCGGTGCCATCGCCGAGCCAGGCCTCCATCGCGTTCGCGACGAATCGGTTGTCTACCTCTTCGGGCGGAACGAACACGGGGGGGAGCTGCTCGGACGGACCCGCCGAGGAGGGCAGGAACACCTCGCCCGCCGAGTTGCAGAGGAACGCGACGCCTCGCTCGCTGACGTTGATCTCGTTGACCATCGCGGAGATGCCTGTGAGCAGCATGTCGAACGCGACGACGGTGCCGACGCCGTCTGCGTCCTCCCAGCGCATCGACTGACTCACGCCGTATTCCTGGCGGTTGAACAAGGGGTAGGGCGCGGTCCGGAACATCGCTTCGGCCGTGCCGTGATCTTTGGCGCCCCTGAACCAGGGCCGGCTTACCGGGTCGTATCCAGGGAGCTCGGTCGTCGTCGTTTCATGCTCGAGTGGCTTGCCCTCCGGGCCCCAGCGCATGGTGGTGTAGCGAGCTTCCGGGGAAGACGGCTCCCGAGTGCGTGTCGTCCACCCGACCAGTGTACCGTCGGCCTCTCGCAGCGCGGCGAGATGAATCTCATGTCCGCTGTCGCTTGCAACCACTGCTGCGGTTACCTTGTCGAGTGGCCGCAGCACTGGGGTGAGCTCTCGAACGACCTTGCCGGTGTGGGTTGCATCGATGAGGCCCATCCTCCCCCACTCCCAAGCCATCTGCAGACCCTGCTCGACGGGTGCGAACCGCCCCTCGAACTCCTGCGCCGCCATTGTCGTCGCGTGTTCGATCCGCGCCTGGGCGACTCGCTTGTGCGTGCTTCGGGCGTTCCAGAGGGTCACGGCCACGAGGGCGCTCGCGGTCGCGAACGCCACGAGGATCAGGTTGCGCAGCATTAGGCGCCGAACGTTGCGAGGGCGCGGGCTCAGCGGGTCGATGGCGGCAGCACCTTTGCGCATCAGAGGCCCCAGAGAAGGCAAGAAGAACGCTGGCCCAGGTCAGGGGACCACAGGACCGGAGGCGCCGACCGGATTCGAACCGGTGAATGGAGGTTTTGCAAACCTCTGCCTTACCACTTGGCTACGGCGCCGAGGGCTGCGCTTGTAGCTCTGATTCGAGCCGTTGTCACGCAGCGTTTTGGAGCTTAGCGGAGGATCGGGCTGGCGCGCCACACCTTGCGTGGTAGTCAATCCCACATGACATCACAGGACTCCTTCAAGAGCCGTGTCACGATCCAGGCTGGTGGCCGCGAGGTGACGATTCATCGCCTCGACGCACTGATTCGCGCAGGGTTCGAGGGCATTGAGACCCTTCCGTATTCGATCCGCGTGTTGTTGGAGAACCTGCTTCGATACGAGGACGGGGTCACGGTCACACGTCAGGACATCGAGGCGGTCGCCAACTGGGACCCTCACGCTGCCCCGAGCACCGAAATCGCGTTTCGCCCGTCGCGGGTGCTGCTGCAGGATTTTACTGGAGTACCCGCGGTGGTCGACCTCGCGGCGATGCGTGATCAATTTGCGGCCATGGGTGGCGACCCCAGTCGGATCAATCCGCTTCAACCGGCCGATCTGGTCATCGATCACTCGGTCCAAGTAGATTCCTACGGGTTGCTCCGATCGTTCGAGGACAACGTCAAGCGTGAGTTCGAGCGCAATCAAGAGCGCTACCAGTTTCTGAAATGGGGCCAAACCGCATTCGAAAACATGACGGTGGTTCCCCCGGGAACGGGAATCGTTCACCAAGTGAATCTCGAGCATCTCGCACGCGTCGTGTTTACGCGCGACGAGAACGGGACCACCATTGCGTATCCAGACAGTCTGGTCGGAACTGACTCCCACACGACGATGATCAATGGGCTCGGCGTGCTCGGATGGGGTGTTGGCGGCATCGAGGCGGAGGCTGCCATGCTCGGGCAACCGATCAGCATGCTCCTGCCGCAAGTCGTTGGGTTCAAGCTTCGCGGCAAGCTTCGTGAAGGCGCCACGGCCACCGATGCGGTGCTGACGGTGACGGAGATGCTTCGCGGCAAAGGCGTCGTCGGAAAGTTCGTCGAGTTCTTCGGACAGGGCATGGAGTCACTTTCGCTCCCGGATCGGGCAACGATTGCAAACATGGCACCCGAGTACGGAGCGACGATGGGCTTCTTCCCTGTCGACAACGAGACACTCGCATAC
>JBATTM010000715.1:0-7678 GCA_049670545.1 Polyangiales bacterium | reverse complement strand
GTGCTAGCGTAGGCCTGACATGCTCGATTCCGACTATCGCACCGTCACCGAGGACCTCTACGCGGAAGCCGCACAGGAGCCACAGCCAGCCCTGTGCTGCACTACGACACCGACGTGGAAGCTCCCCGGATTGAACGTCCCCAAAGAGATGCTCGAACGAAACTACGGGTGCGGCACCACCGTGAACCCGATCGATCTCGCCAACGCGGAGCGGGTGCTGTATGTCGGCGTCGGAGCCGGGATGGAGGCCCTTCAGCTCAGCTACTTTCTGCGGAAGCCCGGCGGAGTTCTGGCAATCGACAAGGTCCCCGAGATGCTGGCCATGGCGGACACACTGCTCACCCGCGCCGCCGCCGACAACGACTGGTTCGACCGATCGTTCGTGGACTTGCAGGAGGGAGACGCGCTTTCGCTCCCCGCAAGTGACGCGAGTGTCGACGTGGTCGCCCAGAATTGCCTGTTCAATATCTTCAACGCAGAGCACCTCGCGACCGCGCTCACCGAAGTCCACCGCGTACTCAAGCCCGGCGGCCGATTCGTGTTCAGCGACCCAGTCGCCGAGCGCCAGATGCCGAGCGCACTCGCGGATGACCCGCGACTCCGGGCGCAGTGTCTTTCTGGAGCGCTGACGTTGCCACGCTATCTCGAGACGATCGTCGAAGCGGGCTTCGGAACGCTCGAAGTGCGAAGCCGGAGGCCCTATCGGGTCCTCGACCCGGAGCGCTACGATCTCGACACCCCGCTCATGCTCGAGAGTGTCGAGGCAGTGGCGATCAAAGACCCCATCCCAAAGGATGGCCCCTGCATCTTCACGGGACGCACGGCGATCTACATCGGAAGGGACGCACACTTCGATGACGGCAAAGGGCACCTCATCTCGCGTGATCTTCCGCTCGGGGTCTGCGACAAGACCGCAGCCGCACTCCAAAGCCTCGAACGCCACGACTTGATCGTCACGGAGCCAACCTGGCACTACCCGGGCGACGGATGCTGCTGATTCGCCCGTCCACCACGCCATCGTCCTCACGCGCCCCACTCCGTTCGAATTAACCCCTCGATAAAGGGGACTGTCCCCTTTATTCGTAGGGGACTTGGAAGCGGGCGCGGTAGGGGGCGATTTTGGATTCGATGTCGTCGCGGGTGAGGCCGAAGTCTTCGATGGCGTACTTGTGGCGGCCGTACTTGTGTTGCTTGTTGACCCGGCGCGACGCATCCATCGCGGTGCGCGCCTCGACGGTGAGAGGAAGCCCTGCCGCCGCGTAGATGCGTTCGACCTCCGGCATGGGGTCTTGAATCAAGTCGTAGTAAGAGACGTCGACGAAGCCACGATCGTCCACACGATCGCGCGTCGCCATGGCCCGTTGAGCCATCAGGTCGATCTTGTGAAGCCAATGGCTCGCCACAAGATGAGGGTCGACGTCGTCGCTGAAGATGCCTTGAAGATGGGTCAGCATGCTGAAGAGCGACGGACTCGTCTTCAATGGATCTCGATGGGTATGCACGATGGTGGCGTCCGGAAACACCTCGAGCAACGGGTCGAAGTACTCCTGATGGTGCGGTGTCTTGAGCACCCATCGCGTAGGGTTCCCCACTCCGGGTCGCTGCCAGTGGAGGTACTGCATCATCCGCTTGAGCGCTTGGTACGCGGGAACGTGGTTCTGCGTTTCGAGCCACGCGGAGTACGTCGGAACGCGCATCATCGCCTCGGGCGTCGTCGTCAGGAACGATTGCTCGAGCAGAATCACGTCTTCTTCGGGTGCGTCGGGTTCCGCGGGATGAATCGCGAAGAAGCCCGGAGACATGTATTTGAGCCCCTTCGCGGCGAAGGCGGCCTGTGCGAAGCGAGGGTCCTTGCCACCCTTCTTCTTCTTGGGCGGCGCCGGGCTGATCGCCTCCCAAGAAGCAAGCGAGCGAATCGCCGGGTCCTGGGCGATCAGGCGGTGCAACATCGTGGTCCCCGTCCGTGCGAGGCCCGCAATGATGATCGGCGCGGGCACGGGGATGCCGAGGATCTCAGGGTTCCTCCGAATCGTGTCCTCCGCAATGAGCTTGTTCACGAGCACTCCGATCACGCGGCCGCGAATGATCATGTGCCCGAGCGGGTGGAGCGCAGCCTCGGTATTGATCGAGTCGACCATCACGCCAAGTGGCTCCATGAAACCGAGCTCGCCGAAATCGTCGAGACCGGTCTTACGGCGCGCATCCGCGAGCACCCCTTCCGCCGTGATCGGTTTGCCACCGACGCCAGCCCTCGAGAGCACCCTACCCGCCCGGTTCGCCCACGCGATGGCACGCGGCCGATACGGTCTCTCGAGACCACTCGAGGTCGTCACCTCGTTCGAATCCGGGTCGGCCATTCAGAGCTCGGAAAGCTTGACGACGCGGGTCGCGGGCTCGGGGTTGTGCTCGGCTCGCACCCAGCGCCAACACATCGTCCCTTCGGTGTGCCCGACCGTGTCAATCCAGTTGTCGAAGCCTTTGTTCTGGGCCGCAACCACCACCTGCACCGAGCCGTCAGGTCGATACTTCGCCGTGTGCTTGTTTAGGTGCACGGGGTAGTACCGGTAGTCGAGCGACTCCATCCAGTAGTTGTTGAGCTGAAAGTTCCAATGCTCGCACTGCGGCGGCATCGCCTCGATGACGAGCGCCTCGTCGGCCGCGAGCCTCCAGTAGCTGTGGTAGTAGGCGATGTCCGCGACGCCCCCTGCCTGGTTCGACTTCTCCTGATCGAATCGAGGCAGCTGATTCGTGTGCGCCTTGAAGCCCTCGGCCCAGTTGGCGAACAGCATGGCCGCACCCGCGACCAAACTGGCGGACATCTGCATGCCGTCCGCGACGTGAACGGGATCGAACTGGGTTGGCTTCCCGTCACCGCCGATCCGCTCGATTCGAAGCTCCGCGGGCGCCTCGTTCTCGCGGTCGAGGAACGTCTGCCGCACGATCAGCGTGCCGGTCTCGGGTTTCATGGGAAGCCAGTTCCCCGGCTGCTCCCTCGTGCTCAACACAATCTCGAAGTCGCCGTTGGCATCCACCTCGAGCGATGACGCCTCGAGATAGCCAGAGGGTGGCATCCCTCGCCCCTGACCGTAGTTGCCGATCTGGGTGAAAAATCCGAGATAGTGGACGCTGCCGCGGTTGCCGACGAGACGGTATTCGTGCTCGCCGCTGATCGAGGCGTTCTGATAGAAGTTGTCGGGGTTGTCGGCGCCCATCTTCGCCGTCTCGTGGACGACTTGCATCAGGACGGGCGCAAGGGGGTCGTTGTGCTCGACGAACGCCTTGAGCGCGGCACCCGTGATCCGGCTCAGGTACCGAAACCCCTCCATCCGATTGAGGGGATCGGAGGGCGCATTGGGCCCCATGACCACATTGCCGGCCATCTTGAGTGTGTCGCAGAACTCGTTCCACACGGTCCCATCGACGATCTCTGCTTCTCGCTTGGTGCGCGCATCCGTCATGACTCTCTCCTACAGGACGCCGTGCTCGCGAAGCAACGCTTCGCTTTTCGACCACAGAAGCGCTCCGTTGTCCGGGTCCATAGAAGCCTCCGACGACTCTTTCACCCGCATCATGTGCATGTAGCCACCGGTCTTGGTCCCCATCTCTTTCGACGCGACGAGATAGTCGACCGGGATCGACGCCTTGTCCGGGCTCTGAAAGAAGATCGCCATCACCGGCTTGAGCAGGGGCTTGAGCCACGCTGGCGCCTCACGAGCCATGTTCGAATTGACCGCGCCTGGGCACAGCGCGTGGACGCACACGTCGGGTGGCTCGCCTCCACCTGGATTCAGCCGACGCGAGAGTTCCTGAAAGAAGGTCGTGAGATGCAGCTTGCTGAGCCCGTAGTACTTCACACCGTCCGCCACGCCGTATTCGATCGGCTCGCCGAAATGGTCGAAGTCGATCGGGATCGAGCTCCGGTGCGTCTCGGACGACACGAAGATCAGGCGTGGTGGATCATGCGCGCGCGAATTGTGCCCGTACACCGCGTTGGGGATCACCCCGCTACGGAGCAACCGGTCGAGAACCACGAACTTCGCGAGGAAGTTCACCGCGAACATGAGCTCGAGCCCATGTTCGTTCTTCCGGGAGGTCACCGGAACCACGCCCGCATTGAACACTGCCGCATCAAGTGTAACGTTCCGTTTACGCAGCTCGTCGCAGAAGCGGTCCATCGACGGAAAGCTGCTGAGGTCGACCTGCATCATCTCGACATCGCCGCTCCCGCTTTCGCGCTTCACATCCTCGCCCGCTTCGGGGATGCCGCTTCGACACGCCATGATCACGTGTGCGCCGCGCTCTGCGAGCCGAATCGCGATGCCCTTTCCAAGACCGCTGTTCGCCCCCGTCACGAGCACGGTGCGGCCGTCGAGCCGCAGGTTGGGATCGACCGCCTCGATCTTCGGGGCGCGGTTCCGTTGGTCGAGCAGGCCGCTGAGCACTGCGGTGAATGGATTGTCGTGGGATCGTCCCGCCATGGCCGGGGACTCTAGAAAACCCGGGGAATCCGGTCAACGCGACGTAATTCGAAGGTATTCTGCGAGGACTGTCGGCAGCCCGACAAAGATCGCGCGGGAGAGGAGCGCGTGTCCGATCGACACCTCATCGATGTGGGGCAACTCCAGGAAGGTTGGCAGGTTGACGAGGTCGAGATCGTGACCCGCATTGACGCCCAGGCCGTGGCCGTGAGCCTCTCGGCACGCCGCCCCGTACGACTCGAGGGAAGTGTCGAGCACCGCGCCCCCTTGCTCAAACGCTCGCGCGTACGGCTCGGTGTAGAGTTCGACCCGATCGGCACCAAGCGCTGCGGCCCATTGGATCGCGGCGGGCTCAGGCTCGACGAACACGCTCACCCTGACCCCAAGCGCATGAAACCGTTCGATGATCGCCTGAAGCTCGCCTCGCGGCGTGTCCGCAGGCCAGCCCGCCTCGCTGGTGAGTTCGCCTGGTCGCACCGGCACCAACGTGCACTGGTCAGGTCTCACCTGCTCGACCATCTCGATCAGCCCAGGGCGTGGGTCGCCTTCGATGTTGTACTCGACCCGGTCTCGGTGGGACTCGAGCGCAGCGGCCACTGCGTGCACATCGGCCTCCGTGATGTGTCGGGCGTCCGCACGGGGGTGCACCGTGATCCCCGGCACCCCGGCGTTCACGCAAACCCGCACGGCATCAATGAGGCTCGGCACCTCGCCACCCCGGGAATTCCGAAGGGTTGCGACTTTGTTGAGGTTGACGCTCAGTCTCGCCACGGACCGAGGTGTAGCTCCAGGCGGCAGCCGTGTCAGTCTTCCGCCTGGTGCGCGGGCGTCCTGTACGCTAGACCCGAGCTACTGAAACACGTTCTACTACGCGGACAAGAAACAAGTGTTAGCGCCTGTAATTACAGATTCCACGAACGTTAGCGCGAAAGCGGTGGTCCTCGAAGTGCTCTCGGCCGGCGAGTCGATCGACCACGGGACGCTCCCCGTACGCTCGCTCGTGCAGGCCGCCTCCGCGTTCGACATCGCCGAGAACAGCGTCCGCGTGGCGATCGTCCGCCTACGCGCCGAGGGCCTTCTCGATTCACCCTCACGCGGGGCCTACTGCCTCGGCCCGAGCGCACAGGTGGTCAACGACAAGATTCACGGCTGGCGCACCGTCTCTCACCGCGTCGGCGCATGGGATGGTTCCTGGTTGGCCGTGTTCACGGCAGACCTTTCGCGGACCGACCGCCCGGCCCTTCGGCGCCGCACGCGCGCCCTCCGGTACTTGGGGTTCAAAGAACTCCGTACGGGCCTATTCGTGCGGCCGGACAACCTCAAACCGGGGCTCGACGGGATCCGCGAAGAACTCGTCGCGTTTGGCATGGCGCCCGACACCCTCGTCTTTCGACTCGACGACTTGAGCGTCGACCACGAACATGCGGCGCACGCGCTCTGGGATAGCCCGACCCTCGAAAAAAACTACGCCCGCCTCTACGACGACCTCACCGTGAGCCTCGATCGGCTCGACGAAATCCCGCTCCAAGACTCGATCCGCGAAGTCTTTCTCCTGGGACGAGAAGGCATCAAGCACGTCGTACTCGACCCCCTCCTCCCCGAACCCCTCGTCAACGAGCGCAACCGCACCTCCATGGTCACTACCCTCCACCAATACTGCGATCGCGGCCTCGACCTCTGGCGCCGCTTCCTCGGCCTCACCTAACCAGAAAAAGGGGACAGTCCCCTTTTCTCAAGGGTTAAATCGCCTATGCTCCGCGGCGATGGAAACTGCGGACTTCACGTTTCAGACGGTCGACGGCGCGAAGCTGCACGTCAGTGGATGGACGATCGAGAACCCGAAGGCCGTCGTGCACATCCTCCACGGGATGGCCGAATACGGGTCCCGCTACCAGCGCCTCGCCGCCGCCCTCGCCGACGCGGGCTACAGCACATACGCGCATGATCACCGCGGCCACGGCAAGAGCATCCACAACGGTCACACCCCCGGTCACATGGCGGATCACGACGCTTGGAACCGCATCGTCGAAGACGCCCACGGCGTGAACCGCGAGATCGCCAAGCGCCATCCAGGGGTTCCGATGATCGTTCTCGGCCACTCGATGGGCTCGTTCGTCGCGCAACAGCTCCTCTTCGAGCACCCAAGTGACATGGTCGCGGTGGGGCTTTCCTCTTCGAACGGCAAGCCACCCGCGATTGCCGCGGTGGGGAAGGTGCTCGCACGAATCGAACGAATGCGGGTCGGTCGTCGCAGCTCGAGCCCACTCCTTCAAAAGATGACCTTCGGCGATTACAACAAGAGGTTCGCGCCCAACCGCACCGAGTTCGACTGGTTGTCCCGCGACCCGAACGAGGTCGACGTCTACGTGGCAGACCCGCTCATGGGGTTCCCCGTGACGACGCAGACCTGGATCGACATGATCGACGCGCTCGGCCGAATCGCAGATCGCAAGAACGTCGCCAGCGTGCCCAAGGACATGCCCCTCTACCTCTTCGCGGGCGACAAAGACCCCGTAGGCGACAACGGAAAGGGCATGCGCAGCCTTCGCGACGCGTACAAGCAAGCAGGCATCTTCGATGTGCGCCTCAAGCTGTACGAGGGCGGGCGGCACGAGATGTTCAACGAGACCAATCGCGACGAAGTCACACAGGACTTCATCACCTGGTGCGACGAAGTCGTCGCCGCGCGCACGTCGTAGCGCCCTAAGCCGGCGGGCGGCTCGTGTAGAGTTCGCCCTCCACGCGCCCCGAGACGAGCGGCTTCGACGCGGGCGTCACCCGACAGCACCAAAGCGCGCTCTGGCTGCCGATCGACTCCGCACCGGCGTATCGATTGAACCCTTCACGCACAGACTCGACCAACAGACCCGCCTCACCCAGGACGCGCTGCTTTTGAAGACCCCGTTCGCTCGCGCGCCGACTGTGGCCAAAGCAGACGTACAGGCGTCCATCTGGCTTGAGGAGCTCGATCGCACGGCTGACGAAGAGCGCAAACCCCTCCAGCGCGTAGGGCGGGTCCGTGAACACCGCACCGAATCGCTGGTGCATCGATCGGGGGAGTGGATCCCGGAGATCATGCGAGACGGTTCGCAAATCCCAGTCGTGTGCCGCCGCGGCATTGTCCAGCAGCCGCAGGACATCGGGGTCGGTGTCGACCGCGGTCACGCGGCGGCCCGCTCCCGCCAAGTGCACCGCCGCAC
>JBATTM010000714.1:0-10602 GCA_049670545.1 Polyangiales bacterium | reverse complement strand
TCACCACCGAAGCATGTGTTCCCACCACGGCGTCGGGTTCGGCTGTGTTTCACGCGAGGCACCCGATGGTGTGCTGTGGTCTTCCTGTCGTCGAAGAGGGGTATGGCCAGATCGATCCGCTGGTGGATGTCGACTCCCTGGTGGCCGAGGGTGACTCAGTGGCCGACGGAGCGCCGCTCGCGACGGTCTCCGGGCCCGCCGCTTCGATCTTGGTCGGCGAGCGTGTTGCGCTCAACTTCATGCAACGAATGACGGGTATCGCCACGATGACGCGAGAGTTCGTCGACGCCCTCCCCGATCCACGCCGCACGCGCATCACCGACACCCGCAAAACGACACCCGGGCTCCGAGCCCTCGAACGCTACGCCGTTCGATGTGGCGGCGGGCACAATCACCGCGAAGACCTGGGCGCTGCCGTCCTAATCAAAGACAACCACATCGCTGCGGCCGGCGGATGTACACAGGCAATCGAGCGTGCGCGCGCGTACGCCCCGCACACCTGTCGCATCGAGTGCGAAGTCGACACTTGGGCACAGCTCGAAGAAGCCATCGCGGCTCGCGCCGACATCATCATGCTCGACAATTTCGACGACGAGCAGGTTCGAGACGCGGTCACGTTGATCTCGGGAAGAGCAATCGTCGAAGTATCAGGGGGCATTACGCTTTCCCGCGTGGCTGCGCTCGGCGCGCTGGGCGTCGATGTGATCAGCGTGGGTGCACTCACGCACTCATGCGCAGCTGCAGACATAGGGCTCGACTGGAGCGACCAAGCCTCATGAGCGCGCTCGACCCCACGCGCCTTCGCCAACTCGTGTCGGAGATTCGGTGGGGGCATTCCCTCGATGTACGCGAGACCACCGCATCGACGATGGACGACGCGGCGAAGGCTGCAGGCGCCGGTGCACCGGACGGTCACGTCGTGCTCGCCGATCAGCAAACCCAAGGTCGCGGCGCGCATGGGAGGCAATGGGTGTCCCCCGCCGGGACCGACCTGTACTTCTCCGTCGTGGCACGACCCGCGATCGAGGCGGCACACACGGCGTTGGTCACGCTCGCGGTCGGCCTTGGGGTTTGCGATGCCTCTGCGATTGCGGCGCCCGCCGCGCGCGCAGAGGTCAAGTGGCCGAACGACGTCTGGCTCGATCACCGAAAGTGTGCCGGCGTGTTGGTCGAGAGCCGGACGATGGGCGGCACCATCGACGCCGTGGTCATCGGGGTCGGTTTGAACGTGAACCGCATCGATTGGCCCGCGGATCTTTCAAGCACAGCCACCTCTCTTCGTGCCGCGCGTGGAGACGGTGCACTGCTCGATCGCGCTCAAGTCTTCGCTGACGTCTTGAACTCGATGCAACACTGGGTCGATCGGCTCGTCAACGAGGGGCCCTCGGTCATCGTGGATGCTCTGGAGCCCCGGCTCGCCATGGTGGGCGAACGAGTTCGATGGGAAGATGGCACCGGCACCTTCGAAGGGATCGACCGCGACGGCGCTGCACGGGTGACGACCGAGGACGGGACGCAGTCGCTGCGGGCGGCCCACATCGAGCCAGTCACGTCGTAGCCAAGACCTGCTGACATCGCGCCCGCTTGCCAGAACCACAGCGAAGCCACAGAACACCAGGATGAGTCTCGACGAACAGGTGCGGTGGCTACAAGCCGATGTCGGCGTCTGCCAACTCGGCGACCGGTCGATCATCGAAGTCACCGGCGACGATGCACGCGACTGGCTGCAAGGCCAGATCACCAACCAGACCGAAGGCGTCAACGCAGGCGGCTCGGTCTACGGCTTCATTCTGACGCTCAAGGGCCGTGTCTTGGCCGATGCATGGGTGCTCGCCCGCGAAGACGAGTTCTGGCTCGACGTTCCGCGGAAGCAGGTCGATGCCCTGCTCGAGAGACTCGACCGGTACATCATCATGGAAGACGTCGACCTCGCGCACCGCAGCGACCTGCAGGTCTTGACCGCCGTAGGCCCGCGCGCCGGCGAACTCGACGGGGCCAACTGGCCCACCGACCGCTTGGGTACCGGGGGGCGCACGTGGGTGGTTACGTCCGAAGAGGTCGACCGGGAACTCGCTCGGCTGACCGCGGCGGCGCGGGCGCTCGGAGGCGGCGAGGTCACATCCGAAGCGTGGGCCCAGGCGCACGTGGTTCAAGGTCGGCCGCGTTTCGGGGTCGATTTCGCGGAGGACACCTATCCCCAAGAAACCGGCCTCACACCCATCGCCGTCTCCTTCAACAAAGGTTGCTACATCGGCCAGGAAACCGTCGTCATGCTCCAGAACCGTGGGAAGCCGCCCAAGGTGCTCTGGCGTTGGGCCCTCCACGCAGAGGCCCCGCCGCCACCGCACACGCCGATTCTCGATGGGGATACCCGCGTTGGAGAGATCACATCGGCGACATCGAACGGGGCACAGCGTGTGGCCCTTGGCTTCCTCAAGCGGGGGCACGAGGCAGGAGCCGACGCGCGTTGGACGGTGGGCGGCGTGGCTGCCGAGGCACTCGGTCCCGTCGAAGCGAACCTCGGACCCCCACAAACCTGACCATACGGCACCTTTGGGGGGTAGCTCGTTCGGTGGCGCGACCTTATAGTGGGGTGCTAGAGGAGCACTATGCTGAACTTGACCCCACGCGCCGCTGAAAAGGTAAGAGAAATCCGAGACTCCGAAGGCTTGGAGGGACAAGGCCTTCGCGTACGTGTCATCGGTGGAGGATGCGCGGGGTTCTCGTACGACCTGTTTTTCGAGGACGAAACGACTGATCTCGACCAGACGTTTAGCTCCCATGGAATCCCGATCTACGTCGACATGATGAGCGCGCAGTACATCGAAGGCACCGAAATCGACTATGTCGAAGGCCTTCAGGGCGCTGGATTCAAGTTCGGAAACCCCCAGGCCAAGCAGACCTGCGGTTGTGGCTCGAGCTTCGCGACCTAAATCATCAGTAATTTCAGGCATGTTGCTCTGATTGGCGGTTTCCGTTGGATGCCCTGTTGCGCTTTTGTACAGATTGTGACATCCATAATCTAGACAAAACTTAGACAGACAGTGCGCCTCGCGAAAATCGTGTAACGTTACGTCACCCCCTGCGTAGTGAGCTAGACCATGCAATCCACCGCCTCCCTCGATCGATACATCCAGCAAGTGCGGGCCATCCCCAAGCTCTCCCGCGAAGTGGAACACCAGTACGCGCTGCGCGTGCTCGAAGGCGACCAAGCGGCCGCCGACAAGCTCGTCGAAGCGAACCTGCGGTACGTGATAGCCATCGCGCTTCAATATCGCCGCTACGGCATCACGCTCGGCGATCTGATCGCCGAAGGAAGTGTCGGCCTCGTCACCGCCGTGCGCAAGTTCGACCCTCACCGTGGCACCCGATTCGTGACTTACGCGGGCTACTGGATCCGCGCGTTCGTGCTCGAGGCTGTCGTCCGCTCCAGTACGATGATCGGGGCTGGCTCAGGGCCGTTCCGTTCGAAGCTCTTTTTCCGGCTGCGTCGGGAGCGAGCCCGTCTTTCCAACCTGATCGCCGATCCCGACGAGCTGATCGAGAAGCTGGCGTCGGAGTTCGACACGACGCCGCAGAAGATGACAGAGCTCCTGAGGCGGCTCGATCAACGCGAGATTTCGCTCGACGCGCCCGCGTACGCCGATTCGGATTCGACGTTGGTCGAGATCCTGCCGGGCAAAGAGGAGCGACAAGACGTCATCCTCGAGCGTGAGCGGCGGCAGAGTGGCATCCGCAATCGACTTTCTGATGCGCTCGCAGTGTTGGATGACCGCGAGCGGCTGATCGTCGAGAAGCGAATTCTCAGCGATGACTCCGCGTCACTGGCCTCCCTCGGCCGTGAGCTCGGCGTGAGTCGTGAGCGAGCCCGTCAGCTCGAAGTGCGAGCCAAGAAGAAGCTTGCCGATGAGCTGAAGGATCTCGCGCCCGCCGCGTAGTTTCCCGTGTAGGTCAGGAACCTACCCAACGAGGCGCGGTGCGCACCCGGGGCTGGCGCGGTAGCATAGGGCGAGATGGGTCGCGAGGACGGGGACATCACGGCGTTGCGCCACGAGCTCACCCAAGAGCTGGTGCAGGACGATCTGGTCGAAGATGGAGCCGGCGGTCCTCCGACCCCGCCGCCCAACCGAATCGAAGAGGTCCCACAGCGCCCGCCCCCTGTGTCGAGCGCCGACCAAATGCGCCGCGGTCGCGAGTGGGTCGAGGAGTGCGAACGAGAATTGCGGGACCAGCCCGACGTTCGTCGTGCGGCGCGTCTCTACTTCGAGATGGCGCGGACTTGCGAGCGTACCCTCAAGGACGCGAGGCGCGCATTGCAATACTACCAGGCTGCGCTCGAACGAGCACCCGACTACATCCCGGCGATACGAGCGGCCCGCCGGTTGTTGCTTGGCGCGCGGATGTTCCCGGACGCCCTCGCATTGTTCGACGCCGAGGCTCGGGTCACGCGAACGCCGAGCGAGAAGGCGACTCTGTTCCTGCTGAAGGGTCGGCTGCTCGAAGATGTTCTTGGAAACCGCGATAGCGCGCAGGAGGCGTACCAGACCGCCCGCGCACTCGACCGCTCGCATGCCGCGATCGTGCAAGCCACCGAGCAGAGGGCCTTCGCGACGCAAGCCTGGGCCGACGTCGACCGACATCTGGCCGAGCTCGCGAACGCCTCAACGTCGGATGAGCGTCACCGCGCTGCGCTCATTACCCGACGCGCGCAGCTTCTCGAGAGCCGGCAACAGCGCCCTGAGCAGGCCGCGGAGCTCTACGAGACGGCGCTGCAGTTGGATCCGGACGCCACGATCGCGGTCCAAGCACTGAAACGTCTGTACTACGGCCAACGCCGATGGCGGGACTTGATTCGGACGCTCGAAAAAGAAGCAGACTTGGCGACCGACCCCGCGACCAAGGGCTCGTCGCTCTATCGGGCGGGGAGGATTCATGCAGAGCACCTCGGCAACCGCGATGACGCGATTCGCGTGTTGGAGCAGGCGCGGCGGCTGCGACCCGAAGATGCGTTGATCCTCGGCGAGCTGGCGCGGCACTACGAGACCAGCCGGCAGCTCCCGGCGCTGGTCGAAACCCTCGAGGCTCTCACCGAGTGCACCGACGACGACGCGGAGACACTGACGTACACACAGCGAATCGCGCGTCTGTACGAGGAAGAGCTGCGTGACGTGGATCAAGCGATCACGTGGCATGAACGTGCGGTCGAGCTCAACCCGACGTCCCTCTCGAGTCTGCAAGCGCTGAGCCTATTGTATCGCATTCGCGGCTCGTGGCCGAAGCTGATCGACATGTGCCTCCGCGAGGCGAAGTACACGCGCGATGCACAACGACGCGCCGACGCCCACGCTCGGGCCGCCGAGATCTACGAAACGAAACTCAACGCCATCGACGAAGCGGTCGAACACTACCATCGCGCGCTCAACGCGCTTGCCGACCACGCGACGGCGTTCAAGGCACTCGCCAGGCTCTTGTCAGATGTGCACCGGCCCAAAGAACTCATCCAACTCTACGAAAACCAACTCGATCGCGCGAGCGGGACGCGCGCGGTGTCCTACCTCTTCAAGGTCGCGCAGGTCTACGAAGACGTCCTCGGCGAACATGCGCTGGCCGCGCAGACCTACAAGCGCGTGTTGCAACAGGACTCGAGCCATCTTGCCGCGGTGCACGCCTGGCAACGGTCCGCCGCACGGGCACAGCGGCCGCGCGAACTGCTCGAAGCCCTCGACTACGAAATCAACCTCACCGTCGAACGCGACCGACTCGTCGGCCTGCTTCACCGCGCGGGCGAGGTTCTAGACGAGCAACTCGAAGATCGCGACGAAGCCATCGTACGATACCGACGCGCACTCGAGAAAGACCCGAGGCACGTCCCAACCCTCGCAAGCCTTGGGCGTTTGTACTACGCGGCGGGCCGGTGGAACGACCTGCTGGACGTGTACGGCCAGGAGCTGCGCCTGACCTCGGCGAAAGCCAGGCGTGTCGCTCTGCTCGAAAAGATGGCGGAGATCTCTCGCGACCGGCTCGGAAGCGACGAGGATGCCCTTCGCTATCATCGTGAGGCGATCAAGGTAGACCCCGGGCACGCCCCCTCTCTGCAAGAGCTCGCCCGACAGCTTCGCGAGCGGGGTGCTTGGGAGGAGCTCGTCGACGTCCTCGAACTCCAGCTGCGCAACTCGAGCGCAGCCAGCCTGCGTGCCAGAGCCGCGTTTCTGCTCGGCCAAGTCTACGAAGAGCACCTCGACGATCGCACGAAGGCCATGACGTCGTATGAAGCCGCAGTCTCAGCCGACTCAGGCTACCAGCCGGCCGTCGACGCCCTAGCTCGCGTGCGCGCGGAAGAGCACGACTGGACGCACTTGCTGGCCGACCTCGAACGGGAGCTCAAGCTCACCTCCGACCCGGGGCAGCAGATCGCATTGCACGCTCGCAAGGCGCAGGTGTTCGAACAGCAGGACAAGCACCGCCAGGCCATTCAGGCGTGGGAGCTCGTGTTGTCCATAGACGACGCCCATCTCGGGGCGCTCCTCGCACTCGAGCAGCTGTATCGGCAGGTGGGGTCGTGGGAGCCGCTCGCGAAAGTCTATTCGACTCTGGCGGATACGTCGCAAGAGCCGTCGGGGCGTGTCGCCGCTCTCTACGAGTTGGCGCGACTGCTGGAGCACCAGGGGATCGGCGAACGCGGAGACGTCGTCGATGCGTACCGTCGCGTGCTAGCTGCCGCGCCGTCAGATCTCGGCGCCTTTTTGGAACTCGAACGCCTGGCTTCGGAGAGTCAGGATGCGGAGCTTCTCGCGGAGGTCGACGCATGGATCGCAGACTCCGCGCAGGACCCGACGATCGTCGCAGCACACCGCACCAACTTGGCGGAGCGTGCCGAAGCCACGACGGTCGCTGAGGCGATCGAACAGTTTCGTGCAGCCGCAGTCGCCGACCCGCACCACGTGGGTGCAGGTCGCGGCCTCACCCGCGTCGCCCAAGAGACGGATGATCCACAAGCCCTCGTCGATGCGCTTCACAGGGAAGCCGGCACGGAGCGCGACCCCAAGGCAGGGTCCGATCTATACGTCCAGAGCGCCAACGTTCGCCTCCAACGGGCAGGCGATCATGACGGTGCGCGACGAGACTTCGAGCACGCGCTCGAGCTCTGGCCCGACTCGGAAGCGGCCGCAGACGGCCTAACCGACGTCCTCGCCGTCGACGGCAACTGGTCAGCGCTCGTCGACCGGCTTTCCCAGGCCGCAGCAGGCGCCAAGACCATCGAGCGTGCCAGCGCGCTTTGGCTCGAGGTTTCCCGAATCCAAGGAGAAGAGCTGGCCGAAATCCCGAGCGCGATTCGGACGCTTCAGCGCGTCCTCAAGGTCGACCCGCGTCACTTGGACGCACTCGACAAGCTCGCGACGTTGTTTCGAGACAACGGTTCGTGGCACGAAGCCGCCGCCACGATGGAACAACTGCTCGCGACTGCACCGGAAAGCGAACGGCTCCAACGCACACAATTGGAACTCGCCTGTGTGTATCGGGAACGACTGGGCATGCCGGAAAAGGCCTTCCGCCACATCGAAGCGGTCCTCGCCGTCGAACCTTCGAGCAGCGATGCCTTGCAGGAGCTTTCACGTGTCCACGAGCAGCTGGGTCAGATCCCGGAAGCGCTCCAGATCGCACGCCACCTGCTCGAAGTAAGCGAGGGCGAAGAGCAGGCCGATGCGCTCCTCCGGCTCGGCCAGTTGGAGAACGCGACTGGGAATATCATCGAGGCGCGCGAGGCGCTCAGGCGCGCGGTGGAGCTCGATGGCGCGCAAAGCGAGGCGGCGAACCGCCTCGAGTCGATGTGCACGACACCGGATGACTGGTTGGCGTACGCCGGAGCCCTCGAGCAATACCGGGCGCGCGACCAGGCGGAGCAAGCCGCCACCGTACTCGAGATCGCGCGTGTGCTCGCTGACCACGCTGGAGACCCGCAAGCCGCGATCGAGACGCTCTCCCATGCAATCGAAGATGGAGTCGCAAGTGCCGAGGTCCGTGGTGAGCTCGCGTCGCGGCTGCGCGACCGAGGCGACCTGAGCCAAGCGATCGAACAGTTGCAGAGCGTCCTCAGCGAGGAACCCCTTCGACATGAGATCTGGCGCGAGCTTGGCCGAACGTATGTGTCCGCTGAGCGTCCGCAGGAGGCGCGAATCGCATATGCCCCACTTCGCGTCTTCGGAGTGGACCAACGAGAAGAGCGCGATCGTATCGAGGCGAGCCCCGCAAACCCAGTACACACGAGGCCGAGATCGCTCCGTGGCAGTGTGCTCGACCAGCTCGAGTCACCGAGGCCCGAGGACGAGGCCGCCGGCGCGCTACTCGCCGCGCTGACGCCCGCCCTCGCGAAGCTCTATCCGGCCGAACTCGAAAGCTACGGCCTTGCCACACGCGATCGGCTCGCGACCGAAGCCAATCACCCGCTGCGGCAGGTGGCGAATCGCATCGCGGCCACACTCGACATTCGCGGCTTCGATCTATTCATTCACCGTGTGCGCAATCGAGGCATCACCGTGGAATTCGGAGCACAGCCCGCGCTTCTCGTGCCCGCCAACGTCATGGAGAAAGGCCGCAGCACCCAGGCGTTCATGCTCGCGAAGCCCCTGACCAACGTTGCCCGAGGGTACCACGCGGTCGAGAAGCTGACCCCGCGAGAGCTCGACGTGTTGCTCGCGTCCGCGGCCCGAACCGTCAAGCCTGACTTTGGTTCGGGGCTGACGAGCGAGGAGTTCCTCAACGAACAAACCCGTCGGCTGCAGCGCGCGATTCCGCGGCGCGACCGTCGACTCGTACGCGACGCTGCCACACGATACGCCGGCGTTCCCCGGGTGAAGTTCGAGCGCTGGGCCAATGCGAAGCAACGAACGGCGATGCGCGTGGCGCTCCTCCTCTGTGACGAGATCACCCCGCTCGTCGAAGATCTTCGGGCCCGAATCGGGCCGGACCGCGAGAGCGAAGGAGTCACGCTCGATTCGCACCCACTTTACCTAGATGCGCTGAGCTTCTGGGCGTCGCCCGCAGCGATGCATCTACGGGAGCACATGGGCATGTTACAGGCGCCTTGAGTCAAACGCGTTCGTGCGTGTGAGAGTCGACGCGCAAGATGACCCATACGAACGCCGCGAGGACGAGGATGAGCATCGCTAGCCCTGCATAGAATACGGGGCTCGCGAAGTACGCCGTGAGCCCGTAGCTGCGCGTGAACTCTCGATAGGAACCCACGACGGACAAGCGGCTCCAACCGAGTGGCCAGACCCCGACGGCCAGCACGAACGCAACCGTCGCGACGCGCCGAAGCAGCCTGTCGCGGCTGGCTCGACACAAGGCGGCCCCCAACCGAAAACCGGCGACAGCGACCGCTGCCACCACCAGTACGACGGCGATTCCGAGGATCCAAGGGGCATGGGCCGTGTCCGCAAAGTAAAGGAGAAACCAATCTCCGTGAAATACGTAGAAGTAGATGGTGGTTGGAAGCAGCACGAGGCAAGCAAAGAGGGCGTACGCGAGGAATGCCTCCATGCGCCACAAAGGGTCGGCGCTGTGGCGGACTTCTTCGCGCCCGGCACGGGCCGCGAGTGCCCCCGTGGCGAAGGCGATGAACAGCAAACAAAATAAAGGCAAAACGCTTCCTAGAGGAAGGCTACGTCCCCCGTTCATGGACGGTCAACCAAACGGGCACCATATTGATGGCATGCGCGGAATCGCCTCCCGGTTGCCCCTGTCCGTTGTAGTCGGCAGCCTGACCCTGCTCGCGGCGCTCGCGCCTACGACGCACGCATCGGCGGACGCCCTGGCAAACCTCACGGCACCCTTTTCGGACGCACTGCAAGGTGGCAGCTACCTCGGCGCGCTCGGGTTGATCTTCGTTGCAGGGCTGGCCACCTCACTCACACCGTGTGTGTATCCGATGATCGCCATCACGGTCAGCGTGTTCGGGGCGAGGCAGACCGAGAGTCGGGGTCGGGCAGCGCTGTTGTCGACCGCCTTCGTCCTCGGGATCGCGGCCCTATTCACACCGCTCGGCGTGCTCTCGGCGTTGACGGGAAGCGCGTTCGGAAGCGCGCTCGCCAGCCCGTGGGTCGTCGGTACTCTGGCCGCGCTATTCACGATCATGGCGCTCAGCATGTTCGGGTTGTTCGACATGGCGCTGCCATCGGGATTGCAGAATCGCCTGGCGCAGGCAGGAGGCTTCGGTGTTCGTGGGGCATTCGTCCTCGGGTTCGTCAACGGACTGATCGCAGCTCCGTGCACCGGGCCCGTCCTGGCAGTCCTGCTGACCTGGGTCGCGACGACGGGCCACGTCGGCTTCGGCGCCCTTGCACTCTTCGTATATGCGATCGGCATCGGCGTACTGTTTTGGTGTGTGGGGACCTTCGCGATCACGCTCCCGAAATCGGGTCGGTGGGTCGAGTGGACCAAGAGTATCTTCGGAATCGCGATGCTGGCACTCGCGTTCTACTACGTGCGCGGCGTACTCCCCTACCCACAGCCGGCGGTGCGCGACGGGATCTGGTTGGCAATCGGGTTCGGGTTGGTCGCGGGCGGTGTCGTCGTCGGTGCGATTCATCTCTCTTTCCGAGG
>JBATTM010000713.1:0-14120 GCA_049670545.1 Polyangiales bacterium | reverse complement strand
TTGCTCGAAACGATGCCCGCAGCCTCTTGACCGCGATGTTGCAGCGAGTGGAGCCCGAGATATGTCAGGTTCGTTGCCTCTTCGGCCCCGAAAACACCGAAGACTCCGCATTGATCATGAAAATGATCGTCGTCCATGGCCCACACGGAGCGGTTCATAGCGCCGAGACCTCATGACGTCCATGACCCCCGCATGCGGCCCCCGCGCCCCTGCGCTAGAACCGGCCGGCATGCCACGGGTTCTCAAGCGCATCGAGTCCGTCGTACCTCGCCGGGCGACGGGGTACGGTGGAAAAGCACGAGGCCTCGCCGCGCTCGCCCGCGCGGGTTTTCCGGTCCCCGCGGCGTATGCGATGCCGGGTTGGGTCGGGGATTCGTTCTTTACGAGTGTACTCGAGGTCGACGATCGACCGCGTGCGCTCCTACGCGCGCCTTATGTCTCCGACCCCCACCTCCGGGCGATCCGCGATCGCATCCGAGAAGCCACGCTTCCCGAGGACGTCGTTCGGGCGGTCAAGGACGCGGTATTGGCGATGAGGGACGAGGGCGCGGTGGGTTTCGCCGTCCGTTCCTCGGCCACTCATGAGGACCAAGAGGGTGCGTCGGCTGCAGGCATGCACTCCACACTTCTGAATCTTCTCCGTGAAGACGAGATTCTCGACGGCCTCAAGACGTGCTGGTCGAGCCTGTTTCAGCCACGTGCGATCTCCTATCTGCGGGCCCTTGGCGAGGAAACCTCCGTCTCGGTCGGTGTCGTGATTCAAGCGATGGTCCCGGCCGAGGTGTCCGGGGTTCTGTTCAC
Organism: Polyangiales bacterium; assembly: GCA_049670545.1. Taxonomy (GTDB): domain Bacteria; phylum Myxococcota_A; class Polyangia; order Polyangiales; family Houyiibacteriaceae; genus SG8-38. Next base: position 13,319 of record JBATTM010000713.1, on the reverse strand, counting down.
CTGCAACCCGCTTACCGGCGACGGCGGCGAAATCGTGATCAACGCTGGCTACGGCCTCGGTTCCTCCGTGGTCGACGGGCGCGTCACTCCTGACACGTATCGCATTGACCGCGCCAACGGGCAGCTTCGGGATCAGGTCATCGGTGGCAAGGCCCGCCAAACACTCCTCGAGCCCTCGGGTGGTGTCCGTGAGGTCCTCGTGGCGCCCGAGGACAGCGCCCGACCGGCGCTTGGCGAACAACAGCTTCTCCACCTGAATGATCTCGCGACGCGCATCGAAGAGCACTTCGGAAGTGCACGAGACGTCGAGTGGGCGATTGCGAATCAGCAGGTATACGTGCTGCAGGCAAGACCGATCGTGGCGCCGAGCGCCCGCAGTCGCCGGGGTGCGCGCCGCGACGGGGTACGCGACCGCCGAACGCTCGTGTGGAGCAACGCGAACATCGGAGAGGCTCTTCCGGGCGTGGCGACTCCGTTTACCTGGTCGGTGCTGAGCCACTTCAGCGATCTCGGGTTTCGGCGCGCGTTCGGGGCGCTCGGTTGCACCGTGCCTCGTGATGCGGAGCTGGTCGGCGATTTTCGGGGCCGCATCTACATCAACCTCACGGAGTTCACCGCGATTCTTTCGCAGATCCCCTGGCTGCACCCATCGACGCTCGTTCGCCTCGGGGGTGGCCTGTATGCGTCCGAACTCGATCAGGTCCTAGAAGGGCGCAGTTCGACCCGCTTCTTGCTCCGACTTCCCCAGACCGTCGCCCGCTACGCGAGGGAGAACTTCCGCCTGCAGGCACGTGTCGACGAATTCGAGGAGTACTTTGCCGAAGAGCGCGTGCGCATGAGCTCCGTCGACCCGCGGCTCCTCGAGCCGAGCGGTCTCGATCGGATGCTGAGCGACGTCGAGCACCTCCTCGACGAAACGGGGTCCGTGATGCTGACGGCCTACGCGAACCTGTTGTCGGCGGTCCTCGTCTTGATCGGCGTGCTGCGCACCTTCGCCCGCGATGAGGACGAGTCGCTCTATCGCGAACTTCTATCTGGCCTCCAGGACGTCGAAAGCGCGCGCCCAGGGTTTGCGTTGCTTCACATCGCTCGCATCGCGCAACAAGATCCGGATGCGGCGCGCGCAATTCGCGGACGCGACGCCGCCAAACTCTCGGTGGCGGATTTGCCGGAGGGGCCCACTCGGGATGCACTTCAACGGTTTCTAACGGAGTTCGGACACCGTGGTGTGCGTGAGGCGGAGATCTACGAGCCACGCTGGGCGGAAGATCCCACCCTGATGTTCGCAACGCTACGCTCGCATCTCGCAGCCGACCAGGTCCCGGACATCAACGAAGACGTTCTCACGAGGGTCCGCCGTGATGCGCAAGAGAAGGTGGAACGAGGGGTGCCCCTGGCGTTCAGACCGGCTGTGCGTCGCCTGCTCGACGCGGTTCGTCACTTCACGCGGATGCGTGAGCGCTTGCGAGGAAACGTGATCGAGGTGCTCGGGATGTTCCGTCGCGTCGCGCTCGAAGCCTCGCGGCGGATTCAATCCGGAGAGCCAGAAGCGGGTCCGGACGCCGCCTTTTTCCTATCGTTTTCGGAGCTGCGTCAGGTTCTGCTTGCCGATGGCGACCATGTCGCTTTGCGCGTGCAAAGGCGGCGCCTCGAGTACGAACGCAACCGATCCCTTCCTGATCCACCGACCACGTTCGTCGGCTTTCCCCCGGACGGCGTCGGCGCGGTTCCGAACGCGCGCCGGCTTCAAGGTCTGGCTGCCAGCGGCGGTGTTGCCGAAGGACGCGCTCGAATCCTGCGCGATCCGTCACAAGCCTCTGCACTCGCGCCCGGAGAGATTCTCGTGGTGGCCGCGGCAGACACCGGGTGGGCACCGCTGTTCTTGGCAGCCTCCGGGGTCATCACGGAGCTTGGGGGACCACTCTCCCACGCGGCCATCATTCTTCGAGAGTACGGCGTCCCGGCGGTGGTCAACGTGACCGATGCAACGCGTGTCCTCGAGGAGGGAGATCTGGTAAGGATCGACGGCGACGCGGGTACGGTGGAGATCCTCGGTGGCTGACACGTCGAGCGCTCCCCCGACGATCCTTCACCACGACGACGATTTCTTGATGGTGGCCAAGCCCCCCGGTCTCCCGACGACCTCGCCAGACCCGAGCGCTGCATGCCTCGTTCGCTGGGTTGCGGAGCACGTCGATGGGCGCCGTCCGCCTCACGCTACGTCTCGACTCGATTCCCCGGTAAGCGGGCTCGTGACCTTCGCGCTCACCCGGCGCGCCAACCAGCACCTCCTCGCCGCACGAAAGTCCGGCGAGTACGCGCGGCTCTACCTCGGCATCACGACTGCGGCGGCTTCGTTCGCGACAGCCCGATGGGATTGGCCCATCTCCATCGATCCGGCGAACCGGAAACTTCGTGTGGCGGGCCCTGGCGCGGGCGAACGTGATGCTGCGACTTCCTGTGAGGTCGCCGACCGAGGTGACTTCGCGGCGTTGCTCCGGCTCTCTCCCGTCACTGGGCGCACGCATCAGCTTCGGGTTCACGCGGCCAAGGCGGGCGTTGCGCTCTTTGGCGACCATGCGTATGGCGCACCTCGACGGCATGTACTTCCGAGCGGGCGAGTCGTCACCGCGACCCGCGTCATGCTTCACTGCTCTCGCGTGAGTGTTCCCGCCATGGGTAGCGGCGTCCGCCTAACCGTACGGGCGCCTGCCCCCGCGGACATGGAAAGGGTGTGGGCTCAACTCGGTGGAACGCCAGGCGCCTTGCGGTAGCGGTGCGCGCTACTTGCCCTCAGCCGCCGTTGCTGCCGTTGCTGCCGCTGCCGCTGCTTCCGCGACCTTGTTGAAGTGGCTCTCGAGCTCCCGTTGCAAGACCTCGAGCACGTCCTGTTGCAGCTCCAGTGGATGGCGAATCAGTCGCTCGAGGTTGCGCTGATAGACGAAAAGCCTCCGCTGATCGCCTGTCGACTTGCCGGCCTGCATCTCGTCCAGCAGCAACGGCGTCCTCGGGTCGACGCCTTCCGCGACGACCTCGAGACCAGGAAGGTCGGTGACCATGATTAGGTTGCCCTCGAGCTTCTCAGTGAGTTCGGGAGGGAGCTCGTGCAAGGCGGCCTGCACGACTTTCTCGAAGCGTGTCGGGGAGGGCGACCACGGAGGTCGCGGCAGTTGCGCATCGAGGTGACGAGTTTTGAGAAACGCGAGAGACGCCTCGTTCGGTCGTGATTGCCGTTCACGAAGCAATCCAAGGTAGTAGAGCACATCGGGTGTGGCGTCTGATCGTTCTGCTGCCCGTTCGATCAGCAATGTGGCTGGTTCGAGTTGCTCGAGCTCGAAGTGCGCACGGCCGATGAGAAAATCGAGCTGAGGGTTGTCGAAGGGCCCCTCGGGAAGACCGAGGAGTAGCTCGGCCGCCGCCGCTCGGTCGCCCTGTTGCAGGAGGGCATCGACCTTGAGCACAGAGGCGTCGGCGATGTCGTCCGCGGTCTGGCAGCTTTCGAGGGCCTGATCGAGAACTCGGATCGCTTCTGGGAAGCTCCCGAGAGGGTGGATCAGCAGCTCAGCCGCGTTCAGCATCGCCTCGAGGTAGTGCTCATCGAGATCGATCGCCTGTCGGTAGTGCTCGAGGGCCATCTCGAGATTTCCGTTGGCTGCATGGATGTACCCGATGAGGTTGTGGGCGTCGGGCGAGTCGCCGTCGAGCTCGAGCGTCTGCTCGGCCGACGCCATCGCACCGTTCAGATCGCCTTGCGTCACGAGCTCCCAGCCCCGGTCGAGGTGGGCGCTCAGTCGATCCATGAGGCCTTCGTTTTGCTCGTTCATTGCGTTTCGAGGCGAAACTTACGTGGGGGCCTTGGGACGTCAAGCGGAAGCGTGCGCTATCATGCATTGCAATGGTCAAGATGCTCACCGCCCTCATGATCTCGGGCATCTTCGGCTGCACGGCGGGCGCAGCGCCGAACACACAGACGATCTCGGTCGGGCGTTCCGACCAGGGCTATCTGCTCGACGCGACACCACTCCCTGACCTTGGACAGGGATACCGCCGCGTCCGTCCGGGGGAGGGCACGCGCTACGGCACGGCGACCTTGATCGAGGCGATCGAGCGGGCTGCTCTCGCGGTCGACGAAGCGTACCCTGGAGGATATCCGTTGCGCGTTGGGGATCTATCGGGGCCGCGCGGTGGCGCACATGAACGTCACCGTAGTCATCGCGCCGGTCGCGACGCGGATCTCCTCTACTATGTTCGCGATGCGGGCGGGCTTCCGGCGCGCGGTGTGGGTTGGATGGGCTTCGATCGCTTCGGTCTCGCGATCCGGTCGACCCGCGCTTTCGCGTTCGACGAGGCACGCAATTGGCACTTGGTCAAAACCTTGTTGCTCGATTCCGACGCTCGCGTGAAATGGCTCTTCTGCTCGAACGACATCAAGACGCGCCTCTTGCGCTACGCGGCTCGCCATGAGCCCTCCGCGAAAGCTGTGTTGCGAGCAACCTGGGTGTTGCATCAACCGCGCGGCGACCCGCACGCGGATCACTTTCACGTACGAGTAGGTTGCGCGCCGGCGGAGCGCGCACTTGGCTGCAGGGAGCAACCGCCTTTCTGGCCTTGGCAACACGATGCTGCGAGCAAGGCCGATGGGTCGAGGCAGGTCGCTGCCACCGACGCCCAACTGGTCGATTGGCTACTGGCCGAGCAGCGTCTCGATGAGCGCGGCGACGTCACCCGGCTTGGCGTCCGCGTCGCAGCGCAACCAACCGCGGTCGCGCGTGGTGACCTCGACTAGTTGCTGGTGGCGCTCGGTGGCGCCCCACAGGAGCACGCCCGAGGCCTTCGGCAACTCGTGTGCCAGGGTCGCGATCGTCGAGGGTTGCACCGACGACTGCACGCAATCGATCACCACGAGTGGGCTCAAGGATGCGGTGGCTTTCAAGTTGTCGAGGAACGCGACGACGTCTTCGATTTGTTGGACTGCGGCGGTTTCCTTGAGCTTTTCTTCGATGCCCAGGAACCTTGCGCGATCGCGCGTCGCGACGAACACCATCGGAAGGGCAGGGCCGCGCGCTCGGATCCGAGGGTACTTGGACGTATCGGTGTCTTCTTCGGTGACGTCCGCCGTGATGTCCTCGCGCTCAGCACCCCTTGGTGAGACCCCCGAGTATTGCCGCTCGCGTCCCACGCGTCGGGTCGGCTCGCGCTCGCTCGACGATTGATGGGGAGGGCGAGATGCGGTCTCCTGCGCAAGCGAAACAAGCGGCTCTAGCCCCGTCATGACCGATTCGGCGGTCTCATTGCCCAGGTAGAACGCGGCGGCCGCGCGGAGGTCACGATCGATGAACCGATGCAAAGGCTCGCCGGACGCAGGCACTTCGTGCTCGCCAGCCATGTGGAGCGCACGGTGCATGATCTGCGCACGCACGTCCGGTGCCGCCACGGCCTCAATCGCTTCCCGCACGAGCCGGGTAATCGGGCTTTCCTCGTCCAACGAGCCGTCGCCCCCTGAGGACGCACGAGACCTGGCTACCATAGCATCATAATATTACCGCCATTTGGCCGAGCTTCCAAGCGAGGACGGGTGGTGGCGGGTCCCGGGTCCATGATACAGGGCCTACATGCTCGTGATGGGGGTCGACGAGAATGGGTTGGGTCCCCGCCTGGGGCCGCTCGTGGCGACCTCAGTGGCCCTCCAGGTGCCCTCGTATCGCAGGGCGGAACTGTCTCGGAGGGGGTTGGCGCTTGGGCTGACCGACAGCAAGGAGACCGGCGGCTTCGGCCGGATGGCCTTCACGGAGTCGGTGGCTTTGGCCCTCGTCGGCGGCCCCCCAGCGACAGCGCCCACCAGCGCTGACGGGTTGTTGCGTCGACTATGGCCGGGTGGAAGTGCGTCGCTCCGCGCGCGGTGCCCGAACGCCCATACGGCCGCGCAGTGTTGGGATGTCGACGTGCGCCTTCCGGCCTTTGGGGGAGACTTTCAAGAGGGCCGAAGAATTCTCGACGATCTCGTGGGCCGGTCTGCGTTGACGATCGTGGATGTCCGCAGCCGACTGGCGTGCGCAGGGATGTTGAACGCGGAGCACTGCACGGGCACGAACAAGCTCGAGGTCGACCTGTCACTGTTCGAGGAACTGATCGACGCGACACACACTGCGCACGGGGAGCCACTCTTGGCCGTGTGCGGGATGATCGGTGGCATCCGCGACTATGCGTCTCGCTTCTCTCGGTACGGGGGGGGTCGTCCTACGCCGCTTCGCGCGCGCCGGGGGCAACGCCGCTACGCGATTCGTGACCTCGGCGAGATCCGATTCGAAGTGGACGCAGATGCGCGTCACCTGCCGGTTTCACTAGCGTCGATTGTCGGCAAGTATCTCCGTGAAGTGAGCATGCTCCGGATCGGCGCGTTCTATCGGGATGCGATTCCTGGGCTTCGTCTTGCGAGCGGCTACCACGATCCCGTGACTCGCCGCTTCATTGAGGAGACCGAAGCGTTTCGCCGGAAGCGCGCGATCTCCCTCAACTGCTTTCGTCGGCAAGCATGAACTCTATGGTAGAACGTCGCTGATGACCGAACGTGACTCTGCGCCGCGCTGGCTGCTGTGGATGCTTGCCCTTGGGGCGTTGGGCTGGCTGCTTTTCACGTTGCGGGGTGTGTTGGCGCCGGTGTTCTTCGCGTTCCTGCTGGCGTACATGCTGGACCCGGTCGTCGACCGGATCGAAGCGATTCCGTTTCTGAGAAGAACGGGTTTTGCGCGAGGCATCGGAATCGCCGTACTGCTCGTCGTCGTGTTCGCGATTACGGCAGTGTTGCTCGTCGTCGTTTTCCCGCTGGTATTCCGGCAGATTTCTCAGTTCGTGCAGGGCCTACCGGAGGCTGTCGCTCGCACACGTGCCCAACTCGAACCTGTGTTGGCCGAATATGGGATCGTGATCCCCACGTCGATCGCGGGTGCTCTCGAAGATTTCCACCTCGATGCCCAGGGCTTCGTCTCGAAAACATTCACGCCCGTGTCGACCGTAGTCAAGTGGCTGCTCGGCGGGACTGCGTCTGCGGTTGGGTCGGTGTTGGCGGCGCTGATCGTACCGGTCTTCGCGTTCTACCTCACATACGATTTCGACCGCATCGTGGCGCGCGTCGCCGAGCTGGTTCCCCCGCGGCTTCGTCCGGAGACCACCTCGTTTTTTCGCGATATCGACGAAGTCCTCGGGCAGTTCTTTCGAGGGCAGTTCACCGTCATGGCGATCCTCGCGGTCTTGTACAGCTCCGGGTACGGATGGATCGGAGTCCCTCTCGCATTGCCGATCGGCATCATGGCCGGCCTGCTCTCCTTCATTCCCTACGTGGGTAGCCTGACCGCGCTGGGGACCGCGCTCGTCATGACGCTTCTCGCCGGCCAAGGTTGGACGCAGGTGTTCTGGGTGCTCGGCGTACACTTCACGATTCAGGGGCTCGAAGGCTTCGTGATCACGCCCAAGATCATGGGCGACACGGTGGGGATCTCTGCGATCGCAGTCATGTTCGCCCTTCTCGTCGGCGGTGAGTTGTTGGGCTTCGCTGGGGTGCTGCTTGCGGTCCCTGCGGCGGCTGTGTTCAAGATCCTCTTTCAGCGAGTCGGAGCCCGTTATCGCGGGTCCGCGTTCTTCCTCGGGACCGAAGCTATGGACGGCGAAGCCCCTCCAGATCACTGATCAGTGTGATCCAGTCGTCATCGACGTCGACCCGTGTGGACGAAACGACCGTTCGCCACGGCTCCTCGACTTCGTCGGGCGGCGCTGACACCCAGACATCGAGGAGGGCAGCATCGCGTCGCGCGATCGTGGGATCGTCGATGTCGAGCCAGAGGGTGACTGACGTTGGGGGGTCGGCTCGAGTACCAAAGCCCAAGGCTTCGACTCCCGTGAGCGCAGACGCCTTTGCCCCGACGGTCCCGATGCGTTCGAACGCGGACTGCCATCGAGGTGGGGCGACGAACACGCCGCGAATCGCACCCCCTGGACCCGACCGCCGCCATAGGTTGGAGAATACGGGATCGTGGATGAGAGACGGCACTGCGCCCGCCTTGACCGCGAGGAACTCGTCGACGGTGGACGTGGATCCCGTGACCACGGTGCGGCTGTCGACTTCGGCAAGCGCGCTGAGGCCGTCGCGACTCCGAAGCCAGGGGCCGGCCACCGTCATATCGCGCACGACGGCGCTCCCTCGAGCCTCGACCACCGCGCGGTAGCAATGCGCCAAGTCCTCGGCGTCGACGGTACGACCTCGAAGCAAGAGCCCAATCGACCGAAAAGGCTCCCCTTCGGGACCGCCCGCCCAAACCGTGACCTGATCGAGCCCAACGCGCGGGTCGAAGCCACAGACCGTTTCCACCTCACCGAGGCCTCGGTCCCCGGCGATCGTATCGATCAGTATGCTCGCGGACGCGCTGTCGGCGATCGCGGGGACGTCGACGTGCAGCACGGCCTGCGCGGTTTCAGGCAGCTGACGAAGGACGCGCTCGCTTCTCGCGGTGTGGCCCCGCGTGACGAGCAGAATCAGGAGCGCGGCGGTCGCGACTGCGACTGCCGTCATCACTTTGGCCGCACGAGACACGCGTCGAGGGTAGGAAGTTCTTTTCACCTGGCAACCGGGCGTGCTAACCGGTGGCCCATGCCATGGCGTCGGATGCGACTACGCAACGCAGAGGTGTTCGCGCGGTGTCGCGAGGATGGAGCGCTCGTCGCCGATGGGGGGCGCGTCGAGATCCGGTACAAGCCTAAGGACGGGCGGGCATATTTCGCGGCGGCGAGCAATCTCAGCGCGTCGGAGCCCGCGCCGACGATCGAGCCTGACGCGTTCTGCGGTGACGCTGAACCCGTGAAAAAGGGCCAAGGCGGCAAGAAGAAGAAAGCCGGGTCCTCCGTCGATGCGCCCGAGAGTCCAACCGGAAAAGAGCTGCTCGTGTACGCCGATGGTGCATGCAGCGGCAACCCAGGTCCTGCCGGCGTAGGGGTCGTTGCCCTGTGGGACGACCAGCGCCGCGAGCTGAGTGAGTTCATCGGTGACGGGACCAACAATATCGCGGAACTTACTGCCGTGCTGCGCGCCGTGCAGCTTGCGTTGGAGCTCGATCGTCCTCTTCGTCTCTACACGGATTCCCAGTACGCGATGGGCGTGCTCACCAAAGGATGGAAAGCGAAGGCGAACAAGGCATTGATCGCAGAGATTCGGGATTGGCTCTCTCGTCACCCCGACACGGAGTTCTTTCACGTCCGCGGGCATCAAGGTGTCGCCCTGAACGAAGTCGCCGACGAACTCGCCGTTCGCGCGGTCAAAGAACGGGCGTCGACCGGCTGGACGACTCCGTGACCTGCGTCGCGAGCTCTTGTAGCGTGACGAACGCATAGCCAGCGCTTCGGACGATCTGTATCACCGACGCGAGGATCTCGAGCTTGGCTGTCGCGGTTCGTCGAAGGTCGGGACGGTACGGAGCGAGAAACTCGAGGTCGTCGTCCTCGCGATCAGCAACATCGAAACCATGGAGCTCGATGTGAATCACCGGTTGACCGAGCATCTGGCGCGTGAGCAGAGCCGCGCCACGTGATCCCCCGAGGACGAGTGAGGTTCCGATGTATGGAAGGCCCCATGGTGTAACTCCGATCGGCAACTCGAGGAGGCCGCTGCCACGTCGCCAGAATGGGTGTCCGGCGCGATAGGGTTGTCTACCCGCTCGGAGCACGCTTGGCCGGTCGAGGATGCTTCGGCTCGTCTTTCCTCGAATCGCCATCCACGACAGCGCCATGAGTTTGGCCGCATAGTAGCTCGGAGATGGGAACACACTCGAGTCGTAGGCGACGCCAAGTGCCTCGAGCGTATCGAGCAGCTTGTCGTTCACGGTGTAGCCCGGGGCTCGAAAACCGACGGGCCGGCGACCGCAGGCCGACGTGATGGCCGCCGCGCCGCGGCTGATGTCTTCCCGAATCTCCTCGGTGGATCGCTTCGTGAGGTCGTAGTGATGCCAAAACGAGTGGTTCGCGATTTCGTGGCCGCGCGACGCAAGACGTTGCACCGTCTCGCTGTTCTCCGCCCGGGCGAGGTCGGCGCCGATCGCGAAGAACGTCGCCGGAATCGATTCCGCGTCGAGGAGCGCCTCGATGCGGGGAACACATCGGTCGTACACCGCGTAACGGGCTTTCCCCTCCGGAATCTCCACGTCGTGAATCGCGCCGTAACATTCGACTTCGTCGAGGTCGATGGACACTGCCGCGAGCTTGATCGTCATGGCTTGATCCGAATCGCGATGACGAGCTTCGCTAAGTTCTTCATCACGTTCGGAACTCGCCGTGCGAGCCCCACTGTAGGCGGGCGCTTTTCCTGGACGTCCACGGGAATTTCTCGGACCTCGAGGCCCTTGCGCGCCGCGCGGATCACCAGCTCGGAGGCGAAGAGGTCTTTGTCCGCAACGCAAGACGACGCCACCGGAGCGAGCCCCCGCCGCTGGAAGGCTTTGAGACCGTGGGTGTCGGTTCCACGAAATCCCAGCGTCAGCCGAAGTAGGGCGTTGATGGTGTGTGTGCCGGCGCGCCGCACCCACGGTCGGCGGTCGTTTGCCCCCGGCATCGTTTTCGAGCCCACCACCAGATCGATCGCCTCCGCACGGATGAGGGCGGTGGCGCGATGCAGGAAGTCCACGTCGCACAAGTCGATTTCGTCGCAGACGACGATTTCTCCGCGGGCGTCGAGGATCGCGTCGCGCAGTGCGGCGCCGTAGTTGGGGGCGTCCGTATGCCGCATTCGCACCTGTGGAAACTCGAGGGCGAGCGCGTTGCCAATTTGCCGCGTGCGGTCCGTCGAACCGTTCTCCGCAATCACGATTTCGTAGGGCGCGACGTTGGCCCCGAGTCGATCGATGAGCTCGACGAGTGCATCGCGAAGAATGGCTTCCTCGTTGTACACGGGAATGATGATCGTCACGTCGGGGCTGATATTGGATTCGATCACGGAAGGCGCGGCAATGTCTAACGGGCGCTGCGCCGCGTCAAGTCAAGTGACACAGGATCGCGTGAGCGTCCTCGAGCGATCCACCGAGAGCGTCGAGGCATGCGGGGAGAGCGACCGTCGTGCCACGGGGAATCGTAGTCTCACCGTCTTCGTGTGTGATCCGCACGCAACCATGGAGGACGGTCAGCGAACGAAGGGTTGAGGCTGTCGGCAGCTCAATTTGCCCCGATCCTGACAGTCGGCGGACGTCGAATACCGCCGACACCAGTGGACCACCCCGGGAGATTACAGTTTCGATCGTCGCTGGACCGTCGATTTCGGGCGCACCAGCGGGATGTCGAATCTTCGCGAGCAGGGAAGCCTCGCGCGGGCCATCCCAGCGGGTCACGTAGAGCGCGCGTTCGAGGTGGAGGGAACGAGGACGGCCCTTGGGATCCGGTCGACCCCCGGAATCGTAGCGGCGATTCCAATCCCAGTAACGGTAGGTGATCCCTCGGGCGCCCGGCGCGACACGCTGGGGCTCGAGCAGGGCGACGCCGGATCCTACCGCGTGCGGGGTGCCAGGCTCGATCACGAATGCGTCGCCGCCCGTCACAGGAACGAACTGAAGCAATCGGCTCACGTCGCTCTCATCCGCGATCGCGGCTTCCACGGCATCTCGCGTGACGCCCTCGCGGAACCCGAGGTAGAGGCCCGCGCCGGGTTGGGCGTCGATGATGTACCAGGCTTCCGGCTTTCCACTCTGCCCCTCTTCGAGAGCGGGGTCTGCATCCTCAGGGTGAATCTGTACCGAAAGGTTGTCGGCTGCGTCGAGCAGCTTGACGAGGAGCGAAGTCGAGCCGAGCGCGGCTTCGCGACCAAGGAGCGCGTCCGGGTCGCTTCGCAGCACGGCGTCGAGGGTTTCTCCGCCACCCAGCTGGCTTGGAAAGTCGGGCTCGACCGAGAGCTCCCACGATTCGCCCACGACCTCGGTGCGACCGAGGTCCAAGTCCGACTTGAGATCCTGCGCGATCCATCGCCCACCCCATGGTGTTCTTTCGGGAGGGGTGAAGTTGTCTGCACGCAGGAGCAGTGGCCGTCGCCAGTTTTTTGGACCTACTTTATCCCACATGTAAGGTGAACCTTCGTCCTAATGGTACCCGCCAGAGGAGGTTTGAGATGGGCTATTTAGGCAAAGAACGCCGAATTCATCGAGTCTTCGTCACCCGCAACAGCGAGTATCACGTGCGACGCAACGTATGTGTAGGGGTTCGTGACCGCCGGAGCGGAGACTGGCTTGCGGGTCACCTCGCATTGCGCAGCATGGTTTCGGGCGGGCTCAAGTTCCACGACAACGGTGCGATCAGTGCCTCTGAGGGGCTCCCGACCGTCGGCGAGTCACTGTTCTTCATCGCTTCCGGACGCGATTTGATCACCAGCCCCGTCCTCACTGTCGAACGGCCCCCGCGCCAGATCGTACACAGCTACCCAGTGTAAGCATCGCCCTGCGCGAGATGCTATATCGCGCACCCTGGTGTCCGAGTCGAAAACCATCCGCGTCGTGGCAGCCCTGGTTGAGCGTGACGGCCGCTACCTGATCACACAACGCCGCGAGGCCGCTGTGCTTCCGCTCCTGTGGGATTTTCCTGGAGGGCGCGTCGAGCAGGGTGAGACCGATCAAGCGGCACTCGTTCGCGAAGTCGAGGAACGCCTCGGCGTCAGTGTGTCGGTCGGACAACTGATCTCGTTCGTCAACCATCCGTACGATCGCTACGCCGTGGACCTCTACCTGTACGAGTGCCAGCTCGAGAGCGAGGATCTCCGCTGCCGCGCGGTCAAAGACTATGCGTGGGTGACGTCCGAAGAGATGGAGAAGTACGCCTTTACCTCGGTCGACGAAGCATCGATGAGCAAACTACTCGGCGAACCCTGAGGTCGAGGCCTCTGACCTAGACGTCGTAGAACATGGGTGCGCGCTGCCGCACGAAGCGAAGGGCGAGTTCACGACCTTCGTCGGCGAGGCCTTCGAATTGAATTCCCATGCCGGGTTCGGACTCGGACGTGAAATCCAGCGGGTCTCGCACGAATCGGACGTACCCATCACACTCGAACTCGAAACCGCCGGGCAACGTGACGAGCATGCGTACCGAAGTGTCTTTCGCGAGGGATTCGTATGTGGCGAGGAACACGCCGCCGTGCGCGATCTCTCCGCTGAAGCCGACGTAGAAGTTGGATTGCGTCGTCGCCCCGAGGTTCGCTTCGATCCGGCGCCGATCGCCTACGGGAACTGGCGCGGGCGGCGGAAGCATCGAGGTCGGGACGGCGCCCGCCGCGGCGGGTTTCGAGGGAGGCGCGGACGCTGGCGCAC
>JBATTM010000712.1:0-1530 GCA_049670545.1 Polyangiales bacterium | reverse complement strand
AGCGAGGAGGGTTAGGCGATGAGCCGATCCGATAGGTCAAACAAACATCAGGTTTCCATCAAGACTTGTCGGAAGGTCAACGGCACCCTCCCCGGGAAGGCGACCCCCGCTGTCGAGGCTTCATTTGTCCCCGCGGCCCTAAAAAGGAGTTGAGTCATGCCTCGCATTGGCCTCCATACCTCGATCCTAGGATGTGTCTTTCTTCTGCTCGCGAGCTCTGCGTCCCCGGCCGAGGCCGAGGGCTACCAGCACGGCGACGACGCGGACCCGCCCAATATCCTGTTCATCATCCTCGACGACGCGGGCATCGATCAGATGACGAGCTTTGGGAACGGTGGAGACAATCCGCCCATCGTGCCGAACATCGATACGATCGCGAAGGGCGGTGTGAAGTTCACGAATACCTGGGCAATGCCCGAGTGCTCGCCCAGCCGCGCGACGGTCTTCACCGGGCGATTTCCGTCCAGGACCGGCGTCACGAGTGCGATCTTGCCCCAGATGCTCGCGTCGGCACAGACCTCGCCTTACGAGACCACCCTCCCGCGACTGCTACGTACGCAGAAGAACTACACGAACGCGATGGTCGGGAAGTACCACCTGGGCAACAACAACCCGTCGGGCAACTGCTCCCCTTCCACGCGCGGGTTCGACCATTTCGACGGCAACATGGAAGCGGGGCCGCCGTCGATAGACACCCATGCAGGAGATGCGGAGACCGACACGCCAGCGGACTCGGGCAAGCAGCAATGCGGGTTCTATAGCCGCACTACGACCGCTGAGCGCCCGATCGGTGCCTGCTACTTCGAGGATGGAAGCTGTGCGGAGCGACTAACCGGCAAAGAGTGTCTCGATAGAAACGGGCTTCTGGCGTTGCAAGAACGCAACTGCGAGCGCGTACCACCGAGCAACCTCAACTTCGAGCGTACCAACGGGTACTACGTCTGGCCCGACACCACGAACACTGGTAGCCAGCCGGCGCCCGCCGGGTGCGGTTTTCCGGCAGGAAGTGGATGTGCGGACCTGACCTGCTCGAACACGCGCCCACGCACGAAGAGTCGTGGAGATGTTCCGATTCGACGCGAGTACATGACGCGGTACCAGACGCAGGCGAGCATCGACTGGTGGGAGCGGCAGCGCGGCCCTCGCATGCTCACCGTGAGCTACAACTCGATCCACACCCCCTACCAGCAGCCGCCGGGGACGACCGAGGACGAAAACAACCTGCAGTGCATCGGCCAAGACTCACCGCAGGTCGCCGACCAGCAGGAGCTTTCGAACTTGATGTTCGAGGACATGGATCGGGAGATCGGCGTGTTGCTACAAGAACTCAACCTCGCAACACTCGACTCTTCGGGGAAGATTCGGCGACTCCACCTCGATCGCGAGAACACCATCCTCGTCATCATCGGCGACAACGGGACCTACGAGCCCAATGTACGGCCGCCGTTCAGCAACGTTCTCGCCAAGGGAAGCGTCTGGCAGACCGGCGTGTGGGTCCCCTTGATCGTGGCGGGGGCCCAGGTGAAAGGG
>JBATTM010000711.1:0-1551 GCA_049670545.1 Polyangiales bacterium | reverse complement strand
GGGGTTCCGTGGAGGAAGACCGTGGTCACCGGGCCCGAGCCGGTATCGACGTAAGACATCTCGCTGTCTTCGACGGCAACTCGTTTGCGTGGATGCGGATCTTCTGCGGAGATTGCGGTCATGTCGGGATTGGTACCGCACGGCGCTATGGCAATCAACAAGACGGGCGTATAGTCGCGAAGATGAGCAAAAAGCCGTTGTGGACTCCGCCCGAAAGCCGGTTCCTCGCGCCTGGTGATGGCGCGTTCAAGATCGCGGACGCGCCCACGGAGCCGCGCAAGCGCACCGACAAAGACGTCTTGAAGGAGGCGCTCGACGGACATGTCGACGAGATTCGTGAGCTTCAGAAGAAGCTGTTCGCCGCCAATAGGTACGCCGTTCTATTCGTGTTCCAAGCGATGGACGCTGCCGGCAAGGACGGCACGATTCGCGCGGTGTTCACCGGCGTCAATCCAGCCGGGTTTCAGGTGTTCAATTTCGTGGCCCCGTCGAACGAAGAACTCGACCACGATTTCCTCTGGCGAATCGCGTCGCGGCTCCCTGAGCGCGGCCGAATCGGTGTCTTCAATCGTAGTCACTACGAAGAAGTGATCATCGCGCGTGTGCACCCGCACTTTCTGGAGAAGCAGCGACTGCCTCGCATCGATGAGAAGCGCATTTGGTCGGAGCGGTACGAGTCGATTCGGGACGTCGAGAAGCACTTGGCGCGCAACGGAACGGTGGTCGTGAAATTTTTTCTGAACATCTCCCTCGACCAGCAGAAGCGTCGGTTGCTTCGGCGGATCGACAACCCGAAACGCAACTGGAAGTTCAACCCGAGCGACGTCGCGGAACGCGCGCGCTGGCCCGACTACATGCGTGCGTACGAAGACGCGATCAATGCGACCTCGCGGGCGTGGGCGCCGTGGTATGTCATTCCTGCCGACGACAAGCCCTACATGCGGGTCCAGGTCGCCAAGATCATTCACCAGACACTCGAGGGATTGGGTGTCGAGTTTCCGACGGTCAGTGACGAGACCCTCGCTGCGCTCGCGGAGTGCCGGGCGACCCTCGAGGGGCAGTAGCGCGTCGTGACCCGGGTCGTGCTTACCGTGGCAGGCTCCGATCCCTCGGGTGGCGCCGGGCTCCAGGCGGATCTGAAGACGTTCTCGCAGCACAGGGTCTACGGCGCCGCGATCCCCACCGTGATCACCGTCCAGAATACGAACGGTGTGATCGACGCCGAATCGCTGTCACCAAGTCTCGTTCGGGCCCAGCTCGAGGCGGTGCTCGGCGATCTGGCGCCCGCGGCCGCAAAGACCGGTGCGCTCGGCTCGCCGGAGGTCGTTCATGAGGTCGCTGCATTCGCGGCGCGCACAGCCTTTCCGTGGGTCGTCGATCCGGTCCTGTCGCCGACCTTGGGCACCTCGCTGTCGACGGCCGACCTCACAGAGCCGATCCGAGCGAGCCTCGTTCCTGTGGCAGCCCTGATGACGCCCAACGCCGAGGAGGCTTCCGCCCTCTCGGGGAAGCCAGTCCGCACCCTTCGAGAAGCGGCCGCCGCCGCCGCGC
>JBATTM010000710.1:0-1942 GCA_049670545.1 Polyangiales bacterium | reverse complement strand
CGCTCAGGTGGACCCAGGTGTCGAGTGGCACCGCCGACGAAAACGTCGAGTTGACGATCGTCGCGGCACCGCCGCTCCCGAATTGAAACGCGAGCTGCCCGTTCGGCCGAACCCAAAAAAGGTAGTTTGCGAAGTTGTCGAAGGCCGCCGCAGGCTTTTTGGAGACGATCATGTTCCGGGACCGGTACGATTCGAGCCTGACCCAGGCTTGGATCGTGAAGCTCTCATTAGACACCTCGTTGCCAGAGCCATCGGCGCTGACGAAACTGTTGAAACGGACTTCTGCGGGGTGTTCGACAATCACGGCGTCTGCGTCGTCCGCCTCGAAGTCGAGACTCAATGTATTGGAGCGGGCCGTCGTCCCGATCGAGGCGACCGGCACATCGGTGTCATAGACCGGGCTACCGACGATCGAGGTCGAGTGGTTCGAACTCACGTCGTCGGTCACATCGAAGGCGGTCGGACTCTCGCCGGCCGCAACTCCGTCGTCGTCGAAGCGCCAATAGGCCCCGCTCGCGGGGTAGCGTTTGGTCCCAAGGCCCAGCGTGTGGCCCAAGGTCATGTGTCGGTGGTAGAGGTCGGCCATCGAAGCGACGACGGAAGGGTTTCCGTCGAACGTGTCCTGCCCCAACGTGACCGCCTCGTCACCGTCGAGGAGGCCATTGTCGATCGTTTGGTCCGCCCCTTGATACGGGTCCCCACCCCGAAGCGGATCGAGGTCGAACAACATGCCCCATGTCGCACCGCTTGGGCCGAGATGAGCGGGGTTCGTAATGCCACCGGAGCCCACGCCGAACACCAGCGAATAGTCGTCCTCCCGAATCAAATGTCTGTGATCGAAATCGGACAAGACCGCGTACGTTCGGATCGTGCTCGCTGCGGTTCCTTGCGTCCAGTACGAAGAGAGGTCGAAGCTATCTTCTGCGGCATCCCCGGGAAGGTCGAAGTCGATGACCGCGGCGAGTGTCGCCATCACGTCTTCGAGCGTGAGGAGCTTGTCGTTCGCCGAACCGGCCGTCACCTGCCCCGGCCACCGCACGATGAACGGAACTCGATGACCCGCCTCGTACGCATCGCCTTTCAAGCCGCCCAACAGACCATTGGCATCGTGATCATGCACCCTGATCGCTTGGCCGATCGTCAACCCTCGATCGCCGCGTGCAGCCGAGCCGTTGTCGCTCGCAAAGATCACGATGGTGTCATCGACGATGCTGTCTGCCGAGCTCCCGTCGCCGTTCGGGTCGTCTAGAGCTGCGAGGACTTGACCTACCGACCAGTCGATCTGCTGAATGAAGTCGGTGTAGTGCGAAACACCCGCGGTAGCGTCGTAAGGAGGAGGCGCCGTCCCATCGAACTGCGGGGTCGTCGGATTGCTGCCGCGGGGGGAGTCGGTAGGCACCAAAGGCGTGTGTGGCGCCGTCAGCGAGTAGTAGACGAACATGGGGGTGTCGGCAGGCAAGGCGCCGATCTCGATGTCCTCGAAGTGCTGCTTGATGAAGTCGATGGTGCGTGAGGTGACGGCCGGCATCACGTCCATCTCGTCAAAAAGCGGGTCGGTTGCTCGATCGCCCGCATTGAAGTAGTCGGGATCGCTAGCGCCCGGCGTGTAGCCCGGCGTCACGGTGCTCGCATCGACGGAATCTCCGTCGATGAACACGAACGGCGGGGATGTGGTCGCACCGGGGATGCCGTAGAACTCGTCGAACCCATGCTCGAGCGGACCGTCACTGAAGGGCTGACCGAAATCGATGCCTCCAGCCCCTCGCCGGGCCCACTCGATTCCCAAGTGCCACTTCCCGGTGCCGTAGGTTCGGTACCCTGTCGCTTGGAGCATCTCGGGCAAGGTCATCCGTTGCCGGTCGAAGACCGAGTGCGAGTTCAATTCTGTGACGAGGCTTGCGTCGGTTCGGCTCCAGTGTCGGCCGGTGAGAAGCCCGTAACG
>JBATTM010000709.1:0-3421 GCA_049670545.1 Polyangiales bacterium | reverse complement strand
GCCACGACCTCTGCCGGGTCGACGCGACTCGCGAGGTACGCCACGGCCGCAACCGTGACCGCGATTCGCCCCCAGCGCAGAAAGCGCCGCCGCCCGCTGACGCGATCGCTCGGTGGTCCCCCTCTATCCTTCATCTCAGCGATCCAAGCCTAGCGCGTCTCGGACTTGGTTGAGCAGTTCCGTGGCGTCGTGCTCCACAGTCGATCGCAATCGCGGGAGAAACGAGGCGAGCGCGTCCCGTTGGTTCTCAAGGATGGCGAGACGTGGCCGCGAACGCAGGGAGTCTTCGAGTCGCTTGAGCACGAAGGCGGGGTCGCGGTAGTCGTGTGGCGCCCCCCAGCGGGCCAGTCGCCCGCGAAGGATGTCGAATCCAACGCCTCGATCAGACCATGCAATCGCCTCGCCGACTTTCGGGTCGAGCGCGTCCAAGTACGGTCCCACGTGTGTGGAATCCTGCGCGAGCCATCCGTCCAGAAACATCTCTGCACCGATGTGCGCAACTGCCCTTGCGGTTCCTCGCCGCACACCGCTCTCGGTGAGGGCCGAGAGGCCGAGCTTGCAAATCCCAAGGAAGGCGGGCGTGCGATGAAACGCGCCGTCCGTCTCATGATGCAGATCGATGCCGCGTTGAATCTCCGGGTCGGGTACGAGCTCGATCCGCGCTTTCGCCATTCCTTCGAAATCTGGAAGCATGCTACCGAGCACAGCTGGCGTTTGCGATCCTCTCCACGTTGCCACGACTGCGTGTCCGAAGAAGTTCAACGCCCGAGCTCCTGGGCGATCGCCTCACGTCCGGCTCCCGTGAGAAGTGTCTCCGTGTCCCCACGCCAATGGACGTCCCGCTGTCCTTTGAACCATGTCCGTTGCCGCCGTGCGTACGTGCGGGTCGACTTTCGAATCAATCGTTTCGTCTCGTCCATCGAGACTCCATCTCGCACATGGGCCAAGACCTCTCGATACCCGACACTGCCGAACGGCCTGACGCCGTCGCCCCACCGCGCTTGAAGGTCGCGGACCTCATCGACCCACCCTGCATCGAGCATCGACTGCACCCTCATCGTGATCGCTTCGTCGTGCGCCGCGCGCTCGCAGTCTACGAAGGCGAATGCCGCGCGGTATCGCGGCGTGCCCAGGTCATGGGCACGACGGAGTTCGCCGAGCGCCACGCCCGTCTGGGCATGAACTTCCAAGGCGCGCACAATCCGCAGGGCGTCGTTCGGGTGGACGGTCGCGGCGGAACTCGGGTCGACCTCGGAGAGCCGCGCGTGCAGGGTTGCCGAACCGAGTTCGGCCACCTCGTTCTCGAGCTGGGCACGAAGCGCAGCGTCGACTGGGGGAAGGTCGACCAATCCCCGAAGGAGCGCGCGGATCCAGAGTCCGGTGCCCCCGACGATGATCGGAAGCCCGCCCCGTGCGTGAATGTCGATGATCGCACGGTCCGCGAGCATCGCGTAGCCCGCAGCATCGATGTCAGTGTCTGGGTCGACTGCGTCGATCAGGTGGTGGGGGATTCCGTCGAGTTCGGCGCCTGTGGGCTTGGCTGATCCGATGTCGAAACCCCGATACACCTGGACGCTGTCGGCACCGACCAGCTCGCCATGAAGATCGCGTGCGAGCCTCAGTGCCGCCCGGGTCTTCCCGGTGGCGGTGGGACCGGCGATCACCAGGACGCGGATCGGATTCATGGGATGGGCTCTTCAGGCGGGACAAAGAGGTCATCGACGACGGCTTTCCGGTGCGCGGGATCGTCCAGCGAAAGGTGGGCGACGATGTTCGAAGCATCGAGACGATCCATGGGTTGCCCTGGCTCCGTGCTGTTCGCGCGCGCAACGGCGGCGAGAACCAAGTTTCGTGCATTGTCCGTTGGTTCGAGGATGGACTCGATCGCAGCCAAGAACACAGCGCGTGCATGTCGTGCCGCGGTGAGGGCAGGCACGGCGCGCAACGCATAGGAGCGTTCACCGAGGGCCGACCACTCGAAGCCGAGGTGTTTGAACGTGGCGGCGTGCGCGTCAAGCGCGTCTCGGTGCATGGCTTCGAGTTCGAGGCGATCAGGGAAGAGTAGTGGGCTCGAGGAGAGGGGACCCTGCTCCGCGGCGTGTCGGAGCTGGTCGTATTGGACGGCGGTTTCTGCACGCTGCCGATCCAAGAGGAGGACCCGCCTTGGCTCCTCGCAGACGAGGTATCGATCGCGCAGCTGCGCGATCAGGCGGATTCCGACCGGCGTGCTTCGGTAGGCCTCGGCGTCTTCGGAGACCTGCGATGCCGTGTGGAGGGTCGAAGGCGCCGACGTGGCTGCCTCTGCGGCCGGTGGATCGAGCCGCTGACGCCAGTAGTGGCCTTCGCTCGGTTTCGTTCCGAGACGGCCGCCGAGCATTCGCGTGAGCGAGTCGAGAATGCGCGCGCCATGCTTGAACCGCACTTCCGTCTTCTGAGGGTGGGCGTTGACATCGACATCCTCCTCGGGGAGGCGGAGTGACACGATCCCGCGGGGGTAGTGCCCGGGGGGCAGTCGGTCTCCGTAGGCGAACGCCACCGCGCGCGCGATCTGGCGATCGATGACCGGGCGGCCGTTCACGTAGAGGAACAGATTCCGTGGACCGAGCCTTGCGCCTGCCACGGGACCCAGAACAGCCTCGAGCTCGAGCCCGTCCCGGGTCGCCCGAATCTCGTCGAGCGCCGTCTCACCCAGGGCTTCGCGCGCCCGGCCCAAGATCCCGGTCGTGGGAAGATACTGTCGTGCCGTACGCCCGTCCGACGCAACTTCGAGTCGAAGCTCAGGGTGAATCAGGGCGGTTCGCTGACAAACCTCGAAAATTTTCGACGTTTCGCTTTGCCTCGCGCGAAGGAACTTCTTCCGCGCCGGGACGTTATAGAAGAGGTCCTCGACCACGACCGTCGTCCCGTCTGGGCAACCGCAGGGGCTCTGGCTTCGGACGTGGCCGCCCTCGACTCGGATCTCGGTTCCCTCGATGTCCCCGCTCCGCCTGGTGGCGATCGACATCCTAGATACCGCACCAATGGAGGGGAGTGCTTCCCCCCGAAATCCAAGCGTTCTCACGTGCACCAGGTCGTCGAACGAACTGATCTTGCTTGTGGCGTGGCGCTGAATGCTGAGTGAGGCGTCCTCGGCCGACATTCCGATCCCGTCGTCGCGAACGCGCACCGAGGCGCGACCCCCGTCTTCGATCGAGACCGTGATCGCGGTGGCACCCGCGTCGATCGCGTTCTCGAGCAGCTCCTTGACCAAGTTGGCGGGTCTTTCGATGACCTCGCCGGCCGCGATCTGATCGACCAAGGTTTCGTCGAGCAATTGCACGGTTGGGGCCACCGCGCTCGCGTATCAAAGCTGGGCGTGCTTGGCAACGAGAGCCCTGTTTTCGGGCACTTTGGTCCTCCCTCGGGGCTGGCGATGTTGGCC
>JBATTM010000708.1:0-5866 GCA_049670545.1 Polyangiales bacterium | reverse complement strand
GCTCATCGGCTCGAGGACTGGGAGCGGGATCACGCGGCCGCCCGAGGGGGGGGGTGGGTTTGTTGCCGCGCCACTGCTAGCGGCCGGCTCGGATGGGACGGCGCCTAGTGACGGCTCCTCTTCGATGTCCTCCTCGAGGTACATGATGCCGGAAGGCCCACTCAGTCCTGATGCGCCGCTCATGGCGGGCGGCCCACTCAGTCCCGGAGCATTGCTCATGGCAGCTGGATCGCTGAGCTGAGATGACGTGCTCACCCCCGACGTTGCGCCGAGCCCCGAGATCGAGACCGAAACGGAATCTGGTTTCGGTTGCGGCCGCGAAGCGGAAGTTGGTGGTACGAAGTGCTGGCCCGACGCGGCCGCGGTCTTCTGCAGTGCCTTCTGCGCGTCCTTGTCATTCGGGCTCAACTCGAGAATCCGACGGAGTGCGCTCATTCGTTCTTGCGGGCGCTGCGCTTCGCGGTGAATGCGTGCGACCTCGCGGTACACGCTCACGGCCTTGTCGGTCTGTGAAAGCATCAGGAACGCTTCCGCGAGCAACGATAGAGTCGATACATCCCGTGGGTCGGCCTTGAAGCAGATCTGCAGTTTGGCCAATGCGCGCTTCGGATCCCGCCGTGCGATGTACGTCTCGGCAAGCTCCTTTGCGATTCTCACGTCGTTGCCGCGATGGTAGAGCAGCCGCTCGGCCACCTTGATGTAGTCGTCGAGCCTTCCTTGATCGCGCAGAAGAAACGCGCCTTGCTCGAACTCGTCCGCGGCCGCTTGGGTTCTTCCCGCGCGGGAGAGCGCCTCGGCGTACTTGATTCGGATCGGAATGTGCTCGGGATCCAGATCGACCATCTTGCCGAGCATCTCGAGTGCACGATCGGTATCGCCTGCTCGCATGAAGCCGCCTGCGACGTCTTCGAAAACGCTCATCGCATCGCTGATCAGCTGGAGCTGTTCGTACATCTCACCGAGGCGCACCTGTGCCTCGAGCTGCGAAGGATCGAGTTTGAGGATCTGCTTGTAGACCGCAATGGCCTTCAAGAAGAAGCCCTGTTGGGCGTAGTGCTCCGCGACTTTTCCGTAGGTCTCGATCGCGGAACCTCGATCGCCCTTGCGAACGTAGAGGTCCCCGACCTTCAGCAGCGAGCGGACGTCACGCTTGTCGGCATCGACCAGCTTTTGATACTGCGCGATCGCCTTGTCGTATTGACCGCGTGCCTGGTACTTCCTGGCCGCGTCCAGAACCTTGTTACGATTGATGCTCAACGCCCCTGCTCAGCCCCCATGCGTTCAGTACACCCACACAAGTCTACTAATGCCGCACCCGGGCGGTCAACACGCCCTACTTCATGAGGTCATCGAGGAATCGCGTCGAGGTGCGGCCCTCCTCGAACGCGGGATGGGCCAGGACCCTGCGATGTAAGGGAATGTTGGTCCGGATTCCCCCCACGATGGTCTCCGCGAGCGCCCTCTGCATTTTGGCGATCGCGTGGGCGCGTGTCGGGCCATGTACGATGAGTTTCGCGATGAGGGGGTCGTAATGGGGCGGGACTCGCCACCCTCCGTACACCCCGCTATCGACACGGACTCCGGTCCCACCGGCCATGTGAAACTCGGTGATCTGCCCCGGCGACGGGGCAAACGTATCCGGGTCCTCGGCGTTGATACGACATTCGATCGCGTGGCCTCGCGGGGAGAGGTTTGGCGTGCGGAACTGGACGGCTGCGCCTTCCGCAATTCGGATCTGCTCGGCGACGAGATCGACTCCCATGACCAACTCGGTGATTGGATGCTCCACCTGGATGCGTGGGTTCATCTCGAGAAACGTGAGCTCTCCGGACTCGTCCATCAGAAACTCGAGCGTCCCCGCGGACAGGTACCCGGTGTCGGCCATCGCGCGTCGAATGGTCGCCGACATGTCGTTCCTAAGCTCCTCAGAGACGGCAACGCTCGGGGACTCCTCGATGATCTTCTGGTGTCGTCGTTGGATCGAACACTCACGCTCACCGAGCACATGGATGTTGCCGTGTGAGTCGCCAAGGATCTGAAACTCGATATGACGTGGCCGCTCGATGAACTTCTCGAAGTAGAGGGCGTCGTTGTCAAAGGCTGCCCGCGCCTCTGCGCGCGCGGTTTCGAACACTGCGCGGAGCGACGCCTCATCCTCGAGGATGTGCATCCCGCGTCCGCCCCCGCCACCTGAGGCCTTGAGCAAGACGGGGTAACCGAGTGCTTTGGCTTTGTCGGCGGCGTCGTCGACCGAGGTGGCGAGTTCGGTGCCTTCTAGGATCGGCAGCCCAAGAGACTTCGCGAGTGCGCGAGATGCGACCTTGTCCCCCCACTGCCGCATCTGATCGGGGCGTGGCCCAATGAAGATCAGGCCGCACTGCTCGCACGTCTCCGCGAACTCTGGGTTCTCCGACAAGAAGCCGTACCCGGGGTGCACGGCGTCTGCGCCCGTGATTTCCGCTGCCGCGATGATCGCCGGGATGTGGAGATAACTGCGTCGAGGGTCCGCGGGCCCAATGCAGATCGCCTCGTCGGCGAGCCGCGTGTGGAGTGCCTCGGCATCGATTTCGCTGTGGACCGCGACCGTACGCAAGCCGCGCTCTCGGCAAGAGCGGATCACGCGTAGCGCGATCTCCCCACGATTCGCGATGAGGACTTTATGGAACACGACTCAGACGGTTTCGATCCGAAAGAGGCGATCGCCGTACTCGACGGGTTTGCCGCTCTCGACGAGGATCTCGACGACCTTGCCCGGCACCTCGGCTTCGATCTCGTTCATGAGTTTCATGGCTTCGACGATGCACAATACCTGCCCGGGGCTGATCGTGTCCCCCAACGCGACGAAGGGGTCGTCGTCAGGCGAGGGAGATCGGTAGAACGTGCCGACGAAGGGGGAGGTCACGAAGGTTCCCTCTTGTTCTGCAGGCACGGCGGGTGACGCCACGGGTGCAGGTGCGACGATCGGAGCTACCGAACCGCCGGGCTCCCGTCGGAGCCGGATGCGGTCGTCATCATGCTCAACTTCGATCTCGGTGAGGTTCGAATCCTCGAGCAGTTGAATGAGCTCGCGGAGTTGATCCAGGTCTACTTTCATTCTCGCTCTCGTCGCGTGAGCCTACTCACGCAGCAGCGCTCAGATAGTCGATAAGCGCGCGAAGGCCAAGGGCGTAGCTGTTCTTTCCGAAGCCGATCACGGAACCGATACACACGGCGGCGATCAATGACTGATGCCGAAATGATTCGCGCGCCGCGGTGTTCGAAATGTGAACCTCCACTGTCGGAAGCCCACACGCTGAGATCCCGTCCCGAAGGGACACGGACGTGTGTGTCAACCCGCCGGGATTGATGATGATGCCGTCGAAGGTATCTCGCGCCTCGTGAAGCCAATCGATCAGCTCGCCTTCCTGATTCGACTGTCGGCATTCGACGGCGCCCCCGAGCTGTGCTCCGAGAGCTTGCAGGTCCGCCTCGATGTCTTGCAGGGTGGTGGAACCGTACACGTCCGGTTCACGGGTCCCGAGGAGATTGAGGTTGGGGCCGTTCAGCACCAAGACTCGTGTCGCGGATTGCGCCATGGCTCAGAGGTTGTCGATGATTTCGGGTGCGCGAACGCGTAGCAGATAGCGCGCCTTGCCGATGTTGCCGCCCGGCTCGAGCGTGACCGCAACGAAGTATTCGTCAGACAGCATGCGGACGACCGTCGTCAGCCTGTCACTCTTGACCGAGATCTCGTCGGTTGTGCCGGTGTCCAGCATCTCCGCGGCTCGGAGCACGCCCTTGAGCACGACGCTATACTCCATGCCGACCGACTCGATGTCGAAGGGACCATCTGCCGCCGAGTACTGATCAATCGCGATTCCGTCGGACGCCATGAGCAATCCGGCGACGCCCCCGTCGGTTCGTTCGACAATGTCTTGCAGGATCTCTCTGAACATCACGCCTCCACGCCAATTCCCGCACGGAGACGGCCGCGGGTCAAGTATCGCGTCTACGCTTGTCTGAGGGTCGAAACGTCACCGTCAGTCCGCCGCCCTCGGTCTCGGAGAGTTCGAAGGCGAGCCGGTGGCGGGCAGCGACGTCGCTCGCGATGTGTAGGCCCAATCCCATCCCGTGTGGGTGTCGTGTGCGTGCCTCGTTGCCCCGAAAAGAACGTTGGATGACCTCTGATCGCTGTTCGGCGGGAATGCCAGGGCCGTCGTCGCGAACACGCAATGCCCATTTGCCGTCGGTGCCGTCTAGAATCAGTGCCACGTGTCCACCCGCCTGGTTGTACCGAATGGCGTTCTGCACGACGTTGCCGAGGGCCTGCTCGAGAAGCGTGACGTCCCCGGCGAACTCGACGGGGTTCGCGGGGACGGCGCGTTCTAGAGAGATGCCCTTGCGGGTCGCGATCGGTCGGTGCCGTTCCGCCACCCGTTCGACGACACGATTCAAATCGACTGGCTCTTCGTGCACGAGGCCGGGCTGCGCTTCGAGACGCGCCGCTGCGTTGAGGTTGTGAAGGAGCGAGCCGAGGTATTGTGCCTCCTCCAGGCTCGGCACGATCGCGTCCGGCGTGAGAGGCTTTCTGGACTCGATTTTTTGCTGCAGCGCGGCGAGGTGGCCCTGCAGCACGCTGAGCGGAAGCATCACGTCGTGACTTGTGTTGGCGATGTAGTTTCGAAGGGCTGCCTCACGCTCTCGCAGAGAGGTGAGCTGCGCCTCTATCGTGTTCCGGTTCTTCGCGAATGCACGACCGAGCTCGGCGATTTCATCCTGCCCTTCGATGGCGACAGCCTCGTTTCGTTCGACCGCCTCGGTGAGTCGCCGGACGCGTGCCACGATCGGGCCAGCGACGAGCAATGCCACGAAGATGACGACGAGCGTGACGAGGATCGCTGGGAAGAGCATGGGCCCAGAGAACCACGCAGGTGGCCCCTTGACGCGAAGCAGTACGATGGCGCAAGGGCCTTCCGACCACGGCATGCGCACGGCGACCTGGGCTCTGCGTCTTCCAGGGCGGGAAGCCGCGACAGACTCTCCGTCGCGGAGGGCCTCCCGGAGGTCTTCTGGGAATTCGGGGCTATCCGGGTTCTCGCTCTCGAAGTCGACACTGTACGCGAACACACGCCGTTCGCCCCGTCGCTCACCACCTCGGCCTCGTCGATTTCTTTGCCCGGGCCATCGTGCGGGGTCGCCCTCGCACTCCTGTCGCCCGCCGGACTCCATGCGGTGCACGGCTCCCTCGGCCAGGGCTTCGAGCCTCACCTTCGTGTGGAAGCGCGATTGTCCCCAGCCGAGCACCACCAACACCGATACCGTTGCGGCGCCGAGGGTTAGCGCGAGCCGGGTTCTGAGCCTCATGCGCGGTCACCGAGCCGGTACCCGATTCCCCAAACGGTTTCGAGTTGCGCAGAGGCGTCACCCAGCTTGCTTCGAATGCGCGAAATATGGACGTCTAGGGTGCGGCGGCTGCCCTCGTGTGCAGCGTCGAGGACTGCATCCACGATCGCGTCCCGACTCACCGCCGAGCCCTTGCGGCGCGCGAGCAGCGCCACGATATCGAACTCGACCTGCGTGAACGAAACGACTGTGTCCTCAAGTCGGACCTGACGTCCTTCGAGGTCGATATGGATCGCCCCGATCTTCATCGAAGTCGTCTCGACGAAGTTTGGACGACGAAGGCACGCTTGGATGCGGGCGATGAGTTCTTCTGGAAAGAAGGGCTTCGTGACGTAGTCGTCCGCTCCGAGCTTCAAACCCCGGATCTTATCGGCCGTGTCGTCGCGCGCGCTCAGAATCAGGACCGGGACCTCTGAGGTCGCCCGATATTTCTTGAGCAGATCCATGCCGTAGGTTCCCGGCAGCATCAGGTCGAGGACGATCG
>JBATTM010000707.1:0-1608 GCA_049670545.1 Polyangiales bacterium | reverse complement strand
GAGGATCATAGGGAACTTGGTAACCGCCAACCAAGGTGGGCCATCGGGGGTCGTCGAGGGGGAGCATGGGAGTTGCGGTAGACTATCTCGAAGATCGGGGGGTTGCGCCAGGGTCTACGTGGAGGGGTGCGTTCACACGCGCTCCGGCTATTCAGTCTCTCGTGAAGTACGGACGAGGCTACCCCGCCACTCTCAGAGGCCGATCCAACAGGGCAGCACGAACCTCAAGTCGAGGCTCGTCCTCCTGCCTCATGCCGCAAAAAGGGCAGCAATCCCACCAAGCACCAACATCGTCCCACTCACGAAGGCCGCGAACCTACGAGGCCTTTCGATCCGTTTGAGCGCCCAAGGGCCCTTCAGCGCGACGCGTTGCAGCGGCGCCCAGCTGCGAATCAGTTGCGTCCCCAGAAACACCAGCCCGAGCGCTGCGAAAATCCCGGGGCCCCAGATGAACTCTCCGTTCTCAACGCGATCCCACGGCCGATCGATCAGAAAGAGCCCGTTCCAGACAATGGCCACCGCCACCACGAAGGGAGCTCGAAAGGGCCACCCGCGGGATACCGGCTTGTCGCGCGAATCCGCGCTCGGCTCGAACCCGTATTGCTGGAGAGCATCCAACAGCCTTTGTGGAGAACCCAGCCAGTAGAAGACCACGCGTTCGGCCACATCCTCCCTCGTGTGCTCGATTCGAATCCCCCGCCCAATCACCGGCACGACGCCAACCTTCTCGACAGCGATCACGTCCCCGGGTTTGAAGCGGTAGTCGCCAAGCATCGTCATCGAAAGCACCAACTCTCCACCGCTGACCCGCAACTTGGCCAACGGCCACGACGCGCTCGCCCACCCAACGCGCGCGCCCCCCGTAAACGTCTCGACCCCCGAGCGTCCCGCAAGGTCCGGCAGCCCCGACGCGTCCTCCACCGGCTCAATCTGCACCACGGCGGAACCGTATCACAAGGTCTGAAAGCCATTGGCCAAGCGGTCTCGTGGGACAGGCTCAGCACGGGGGCACCCTAACCATCGGGGCCGACGACGGCGGTCTGTACCTCGCTGTACTCATCCCGTTCCCCATAGGTCACCCGCCCCTCTACATCCCCTGGACTGACCGTCCATCGAGAGAAGCGCTTCTTCACCAAGTACGTCGTCCTGACGTTCGCGAACCCACCGGATGCCACGCTGCACCTCTACGCGAGCATGGCGAAACCGATTCAAGAGTGGTCGAACGGCAGGTTCACCGTGCCGGACTGACGTTCCAGAGGATAGTTGTCGCGGATTCCGCAAACCTACTCGGGGCGGTAAACGTCGATCCGCATCGAGTTCACCGAACGTCTCACTTCGCCATCGTCGAAAGGTGCCGCCGTGGGCGTTTTCGCCGTCGGCGGTACATGGCTCTCCTCACACACGCGTCTCAACTGCCGATCCGGGTCCGGTAGGAGCACCAAGATGGCGTCGTTCGCGCATGCTGGAAGCGAGAGCGACAGCGTCTCGAGGAACGCTCCGATACGGAGGGCGCTGCCCGTGACGCCGTGTTCCACGACGTGAAACGGGATGCTGACCCCTCGCGCTGGGACTCGGCACAGGACGAAGACGCTTTCGTCACTCTTGAAG
>JBATTM010000706.1:0-10466 GCA_049670545.1 Polyangiales bacterium | reverse complement strand
ATCGCGCTTCGATCCTCGTCTCGGACGGCGTGAAGCGAGATCGCCAGCTGCACACGGCCGTCAAAGTCCTTGCCGAGCCGGTCGATCTGCTTGACCAGTCCGCTCGTGGACACCGTGACGCGTCGCTTCGAGAGGTCGATGCCATCGGAATGGGTCAGGACGACAAGTGCTCGGGCGAGTGCGTCGTAGTTGTGGAGAGGCTCGCCCATCCCCATGAAGACGACATTTCGGATGCGCTGGCCCGGCTCTAGCTCACGCCGACCGAGAAGAACTTGCGCGATGATTTCGCCGGCGGTCATCTGGCGTTTCAAGCCAGCAACGCCGGAGGCGCAGAACACGCACCCCATGGCGCACCCAACCTGGCTCGAGATGCACTGGGTGACGACGTCGGGATCCCGCACCTGCGGAATGAGGACTGTCTCGACGCGCTCGCCGTCCGGCATGCCCACGAGCAGCTTGTGGGTTCGGTCCTCCGACATGTGGGACGACACCATGGCGAGCGGCCAGCCCATGCCCTCGTCGGCAAGCCTCGCGCGAAGCGACTTCGGCAGGTTGGTCATCTCCTCGGGCTCGAGCACCCCCCGCTGGTGAATCCACTCGAAGAGTTGGCGCCCCCGATACTTCGGTTCGCCCCACGACATCATTCGCTCCTCCCACTCGTCAGGAAGAAGGGCGACCCAGTCGTTGGGGTCGGTCGATGTGGGTGCGTGCAGCTTCACGGCCGGGAGAGGTGGCAGAGTTTTCGGGCCCACGCAATCGAGACGCGTCGAGGCTGCGCTGCGGGCGGTTTTGCTGTATGCACTGCGCCATGCGTTCTTTCCATCCCTACGTGCTTCTCTCGGTTCTTCTCATGTTCGGCTGCAGCGATGACACCGGAGGCAACGCCGGAACGGGCGGCGACGCTGGACAGGGTGGGAGCGGCGGCACCGGTGGAAACGGCGGCATGACCGGAGGACTTGGACCGATCGACGACTCGGTCATCGCGGAGCTCCTTCTGATTCCCGGGTTCGTCCCTGCCGCGAACCCAGAGACCAGTGAAGAGACCCCGGCGATGCTCAATCAAGCGCGGATCAATCGCTACCGCGCCAACGAGGACCCGGCGCCTGCACCGCGCGCGATCATCGTGGCGGTACCAGGGTTCCTTGGAGGTGGGCCGAGCTTCGACGGGTTGGCTCGCGCCATGGTGCGGTGGGGCGCACAGGCCGATTTTCCAGTGGAGGTCTGGGCAATCGACCGCCGTTCGAACGGCCTCGAAGACCTTACGGGGATGAACGCGGCCGAGCGCGATGGCGACGCGGAGATCGCGACCCGGTACTACTTCGAAGGGGAAGAGGTCGATGGCCAGGTGTTCGCAGGCTACGCACCGCAGTCCTCGGTGTCCTACATGAGCGAATGGGGCCTCGAGACCCACATCGAAGACCTGCGCGCGGTGATCGATCTCATCCCCGCGAACGAACAAAGGGGCCACATCTTCATGGCTGGGCACTCCTTCGGAGCGAGCCTCACCGAGCAGTACGCTGCGTGGCGATTCGCCTCAGACGACAAGCGTGGCGCCGAGCAACTTGCTGGGATGATCTTCCTCGACGGCTTGATGGGCGACACGCCTTCCGAGCAGGAAGACTTCGAGAGCGGCTTGGCCGACATTCGAACCGGTGACCGTTACACCACTCTTCCTCTCCTCGGGATCGACGTGTACACGGTCGCCGAGATCGGAACTTTGCGCGCCTGGTTCGACCCCTCAGGCGTCACCGCTGACGAACGTCGAGACATGGCAGTGCGCATCTTGACAGGCCTCACCGAGGTCCCACAGCTCACCAACGCGGCTGCGGCGGGCATTGGTTTCGACTCCATGTACCAACCGCTCGGCTTCGTCCGTATGAGCCTCGGGGATCTCACCGGGGGTCCTGTGGAGGAGTACGAATCAGCGCTCGCCGGGGGCGCCACGCTTTTTCGGCCCACCGATCCCAGCGCGACCTATGACTGGATCGATGCTTTCGATCTCTCGCCACCGGATTTCACGCCGCTCGTCAACTACGTAGTCGGCTTCACGATCGGGCAGAGCAATTTCGCCGAATGGTACTTCCCGTCTCGCATCAGCCTCGACTCGGGCGCTGCGCGAGGAACGGGCTTCCCCGAAGACGGCTGGCAAACCGACTACGGCATTCGCGCGTTCGACGGGGCGTTAAACGGAGCGCCTGCGCTGTGCATTCCGGGTGCGCTCGTCGGCGATACGGCCCGCTGCGATGCGCTCCGGACCCGCCTCGCGCCCACCGTCGGCGAGGGACGCCCGCAGGCGGGCGCGACACGCCCATGGGGGGCTTCAGGTCGTCGACGCGACACCGATGTCCCACAACGACGTCCTCCTGTCGGACGAAACTTCCGCGGGCAATCCGATCCCGGCTGCCGTCGCCGACTTTCTTCAGGCCCACACCGAGCCCGGCGCGGTCACCTTACCGTCGTTCTGAGAACGCTCAGACCGAAACGCCAAACTCGCGCAACGCTTCGTTCAGCGTGACTTTCTTGTCGGTACTTTCCTTGCGACGACCAATGATCAACGCCGCGGGCACCTGGTAGTCGCCTGCCGGGAAAGTCTTGGTCCGGGTGCCGGGAATCACGACGGAGCGTGGCGGAACGTATCCCTGCGTCACGACCGGCTCGTCACCCGTCACGTCGATGATCTTGGTGCTGGCAGTGATTACGACGTTGGCGCCGAGCACCGCTTCCTGACCGATGCGCGACCCCTCGACCACGATCGCTCGAGATCCGAGAAACGCGCCATCCTCGATGATCACGGGCTTGGCCCCCGGCGGCTCGAGAACGCCCCCGATCCCGACGCCACCCGCGAGGTGAACGCCCTTCCCGATCTGTGCGCAGGACCCGACGGTTGCCCACGTGTCCACCATCGATCCCGCCCCGACGTACGCGCCAATGTTGACGTAGCCCGGCATCAGAATCGCGCCCGGCTCCATGTGCGCGCCGTAGCGAATTGTCCCGGGCGGAACCACGCGAATCCCCTGCGCGTCGAGGCCCTTCTTCAACGGGATCTTGTCGTGGTACTCGTAGGCGCCAACCTCGACGCGCTCCATACCGCGAATCCCGAAGTAGAGGAGGATCGCCTGCTTGGTCCAGGCGTGCACGGTCCACTCACCATCGGGCCCCCGGGTCGCCACGCGAACACGACCCTTGTCCAGAAGCGCAAGGGTTTCCTCGACTGCATCCCGGTATTGCGCATCGTCGAGCTTCGAGCGATCTTCGAACGCAGCTTCGATCAAGGGGCGGAGTCGGCTCTCGCTGGAGTCACCCATGACTTATTTCAGGAGGTACTCGGGAAAGAAGTACGCGACTTCGATTCCGCCGTTCTCGACGCTGTCCGACCCGTGACAGGCGTTCTCGCCAATATCCGTACCATAGGCCTTGCGAATCGTGCCGTCGTCAGCTTCGGCCGGGTTGGTCGCCCCCATCAGCGCACGGTATCGTGCCACCGCGTCGTCGCCTTGAAGCGCGCTCACCACGACGGGGCCCCGCGTCATGAATTCGACGAGCTCCCCGAAAAACGGACGTTCCTTGTGAACGGCGTAGAAGCCTTCGGCCTGCGCGCGGCTCAAGTGGAGCATTCGCATTCCCAGGACTTTGAGCCCGGAAGCCTGGACCATCGCGATGATATTGCCGATGTTGTTCTGCTCGACGGCGTCGGGCTTGATGATGCTGAGCGTACGTTCGACAGCCATGATGGCTCCTCTGGTCGGTGGGTGACTCGTTCGATTTGGCGCGTTTGTAGCGCGTTTTGACTACTCGGCAACGCTCTTCGCGAACGCGGTGATATGGGATGCAACGACCTCGGCTTGGTCTTCCTGAAGGAAGTGTCGCGCGTCGACCATGTGCTTCGCGCGAAGCGGAAACGCCTGGCTGACGTAATCGAGCTGCGCCTTTGGAATCGCGATCTCGTGCTCGCCCCAGACGACTTGCATGGGCTTGTCGATGGCCAGGAGTCCGTCACGAAGCCAGTCTCGATGCGCTTCGGACAGGTCGAACCCATCCATGATCTCGAGGAAGCTTCGGTGCCCACCGTTGCACTTGACGAGATAGAGGTAGCTCGCGATCGTATCTGCATCGATCGCGTCTCGGTTCTTGACGCCGGTCTGTCGAAAGAGCTGCAGCATCGTGGCGGTGTTCATCGTCGAGAACACCACATGGCGAAGGACTGGCACACGAAACGTCCACATTGGAAAGGGTGGCGTGAAGTCCGCCACGTCGAGCAACGTGTTGGTGATGGTGATCGACTGTACCTTCACCGGGTTGTGAATCGCCCATTCGATGCCGATTGGCCCGGCGATGTCGTGCACGACGAGGTGCACGGGAGGAAGCGCGAGGGCGTCGACCACGTGGCCGATCCAAGTCGCAAGGGCGTGCCAATCGTAGGCGACGCCCTTGGGCTTATCGCTCAACCCGATGCCGGGAAAATCGAAGGAGACCGCCCGAAATCCCGCGTCCGCGATCGGCGTGAGCATCTTTCGGTAGAGAAATGAACTCGCAGGGACACCATGCAGCAGGAGCACGGGCTCGCCCTCCCCTTCTTCACGGACGAAAATCTGCTGCCCGTCTAGGGCCACGCGTCGTCCCGCGGCTTCGTGCTCCGCGACTAGCTTAGGCTTTCGCATGCTTCGCCCCCCTGCACTGGCTTCTCGGCGCTAAAGAAGGTGCGCAACGGCAGCGGCTTCCTCTTGAAGCTCCGCAGCGGTGGCGTCCATCCTGGCGCGACTGAAGTCGTTGACTTCGAGCCCTTGTACGATCGACCAACGTCCGCCGCTGCACGTGCATGGGAAACCGTAGAGGATCCCTTCGGGGATGCCGTAGCTTCCGTCCGAAGGCACCCCCATCGAGGCCCAGTCCCCATTCGGAGTGCCCTGCACCCAATCCCGCACGTGATCGATGGCAGCATTGGCGGCGGACGCAGCGCTCGAGAGGCCGCGGGCCTCGATGATCGCCTTCCCGCGTTCCTGGACGGTGGGGATGAACTCGTTCTCGATCCACGGCTGGTCGTCGATGACCGATGCGACGCTCTTTCCGTCGATCTCCGCATTGAAGAGGTCGGGATACTGGGTCGCGGAGTGATTGCCCCAAATCGTCACCTTCTTGATGTCGGTGACGGGATGCCCTGTCTTCGTGGCGACCTGCGAGATCGCTCGGTTCTGGTCGAGCCTCACCATCGCGGTGAAACACGACGAGTCTAGATCCGGGGCATTCTTCATGGCGATGTAGGAGTTGGTGTTGGCTGGGTTCCCGACGACCAGAACCTTCACATCGCGGCTCGACACCGCGTTCAGCGCCTTGCCCTGGCCAGTGAAGATCCCGCCGTTGGCCTCGAGCAAGTCTTTGCGGAGCATTCCCTTGCTGCGTGGTCGCGCGCCAACCAGAAGGGCGACGTCGGTGTCTTTGAAGCCGGTTGTCGGATCGTCGCTGGACTCCATGCCCGCAAGGAGCGGAAACGCGCAGTCGTCGAGCTCCATCATGACGCCTTCGACCGCCTTCATGGCGGGCGTGATGTCCACGAGCTGAAGAACGACCGGTTGATCGGCACCGAGCATCTCGCCCGCCGCAATCCGGAACAATAGTTGGTAGCCAATCTGGCCCGCGGCCCCAGTGACCGCGACACGCATCGGTTTCTTCGACATCGTTCTTTCCCTCCTCAGAGAAGGCTCTTCAAGGTGCTACCCATGTCAGAGGGTGTCGGCGCGACCTTGACGCCGGCGTCCTCGAGAGCCGCAATTTTCGCGTCGGCCGTGCCTTTGCCGCCACTGATGATCGCCCCGGCGTGCCCCATGCGTTTGCCAGGGGGCGCGGTTCGGCCCGCGATGAAGCCGGCCACGGGCTTCTTGAAATTGGCTTTGATCCACGCGGCAGCCTGCTCCTCGGCGTTGCCACCGATTTCGCCGATCAGGATGACGCCATCGGTATCAGGGTCTTCGTTGAACAGCTTCAGCACGTCGATGAAGTCGGTGCCGTTGATGGGGTCGCCACCCACGCCAACCGCGGTGCTTTGCCCAATGCCGAGCGCCGTGAGTTGCCCGACCGCCTCGTAGGTTAGCGTTCCGCTCTTCGAGACCACGCCGATTCGGCCGGCCTTGTGCACGTGACCAGGCATGATCCCGATCTTGCATTGGTCGGGTGTGATCACGCCGGGGCAGTTCGGCCCGATCAAGCGGGTCTTGTCCTGCGAGTCGAGAACACGCCGGACCCTGACCATGTCCATGACGGGAATCCCCTCGGTGATCGTAACGACGAGCGGAATCTCGGCGTCGATCGCTTCGAGAATCGCGTCCGCAGCGAATGGGGGCGGCACGAACACGCACGAGGCGTTGGCACCGGTCTGCGCCACCGCGTCGCGCATGGTGTTGAACACGGGGACGTCCATCAATGACTCGCCGCCGCGGCCTGGCGTCACGCCAGCCACGACCTTGGTGCCGTATCCGATCATCTGCTCCGAGTGGAACTTGCCGGTGCTGCCCGTCATGCCTTGGACGACGAGCCTGGTGTTCTTGTCTACGAGAATCGACATTCCGCTTTACCCCTTGGCCAATTCGACGATTGTCTTGGCGCCTTCGGCCATCGTCGCCGCGGACGTGATGGCGAGGCCGGATTCGTTGAGGATCTTTCTCCCCTCCTCAACCTTCGTTCCCTCGAGGCGAACGACGAGCGGAACCTCGAGCCCGAGCTCTTTGGTGGCAGCCACCACACCGTTCGCGATCGTGTCGCAACGCATGATGCCTCCGAAGATGTTCACGAAGATGCCCTTCACCGCGTCGGACTGGAGGATGATCTTGAAGGCCTTGGTCACGGCTTCTTGGTTGGCGCCGCCACCGACGTCGAGAAAGTTAGCCGGCTCGCCACCGTAGTATTTGATGGTGTCCATCGTGCTCATGGCCAACCCGGCACCGTTGACCAGACACCCGATGTTGCCATCGAGTTGGATGTAGGAAAGGCCCGCCTCCTTCGCCTCCGTCTCGGTTGCAGCCTCTTCCGTCAGGTCACGGACGTCGTCCCAGTACTCCTTGTGTCGGAAGTCGGCGTTGGAGTCGAAATTGACTTTGGCATCGAGGGCAACGACCCGCTCGTCGTCGGTGAGGATGAGTGGATTGATCTCCGCGATCGAGCAGTCCTCTTGGACGAACAGGTCGGCGAGCCCAAGCATCAGCTTGGTGAACCCTTTCTGCTCTTGCTTGGTGAGGCCGAGCGCAAACGCAAGCTGACGGATTTGATATCCCCAGAGGCCAACGGCGGGATCGATGTGAATCGTGTGAATCCGTTCTGGCGTACTAGCGGCGACCTCTTCAATGTCCATTCCGCCCTCGGTCGACGCCATGATCGCGACGCGTCGCGCCTCTCGATCGACGACGAGAGCAAGGTAGAGTTCGGTCTTGATTCCGAGCCCCTGCTCGACGAGAAGGCGTTGGACCACCTTCCCTTCAGGTCCGGTTTGGTGTGTCACCAACGTCTTCCCGAGGATCTCCTTTGCCGCCGCAGTGGCGGCCTCGACTCCCTTGACGACCTTCACGCCACCCGCCTTGCCGCGTCCTCCCGCGTGAATCTGCGCTTTCACGACGACAACTTCGTTTCCGGTGTCGTCGATCAGCTTCTTTGCAGCCGCGGTCGCCTCTTCGACCGACAG
The DNA here is from genome assembly GCA_049670545.1 of Polyangiales bacterium. Lineage (GTDB taxonomy): Bacteria > Myxococcota_A > Polyangia > Polyangiales > Houyiibacteriaceae > SG8-38. Next base: position 2,800 of record JBATTM010000706.1, on the reverse strand, counting down.
ACATGGAATGCCTTCTGGAACGGGGATCCGGTACTTCCGGTACAGCTCTTTGGCCTGGTGCTCGTGAATATTCACAGCGTCGTTCTCCTACGCGGGAGTCCTTCGGGGTTTGGAGTTCCCGGCGTATAGCACAACGCCGAAGAGGCGCCCGATCCCGAAATCAGCGTGCTTCGGCAGGCAAGTCGACGAGCACACGCGTCTCACCGACCAGGGTCGAGCTGCGAACGATGTCTTCGACCTGCTCGGACGTCACGCCGCGATAGACGATCGCATCTCGACGCACGAAACTCTGCGCGTCAGCGATCACTCGCTCCTGCGCGCGCTGGTCTTCCGGGAGCGTCACTACCAGATAGTGCGCGATGCTAAATCCCAGCGCATCGGAGTCGCACACCTGCACGCTCGGTGCGCCCCCGTCGTAAAGCTTGGCAACGAAGCTCTCGACGTAGTCTGGGCGTTTCACATTCTCGCGATTCGGCCCTGCGAGGTAAGTCGTCGCTTCATGTAGCTTGCACGCGCTCTCACGCAACGCCCGGTCGACCCAACCTTCTGCTGCACCGCGGTCGCCCTCGCGTGCGGCTTCGAGCCCGCGATCGGCGGCGGCTTGACGCCACGTGTTCGTACCCCAGGCGATGCCGAGTGCGACGACGAACCAGATGGCATTGGGCAACGTGACCCGCGTCATCGGTCGCGCTCCTTGAGTGTCATGAGGAGTTCGGCAGCTCCGCCCCCGAAGAGAAAGATCGCAATGCCGTCCACGGACACACCGAACCAATTGGCCGTACCCATGAACACCGAGTTGCCCGTGAGCAGCCCGATCACCGCGACCGCGACTCCCGCCACCATCGTGGTGACGGCTCTCTTGATGTACGTTTTCCGTTGGTGCGCGATCGCCCGGGCGCGAATCGCATCTTCGGCGTTCCTCGGAGGCACCGCAGACGGTGGTCGAACCACCCCGGAGATGTCCGACTTGAGTTTCACGGCCGGCTGATCGTCCACTGAGAGGCTAGGCACTCCAGGTTGGGTAGTCGGCGAGAACGGATCGATCGCCGACACGCGGCCAGGCAATAGGTCTTCTTCCGGCTTCTCGAACACGGCGGCGCGTCCTTGGGTCACGGGCTTGGAACGTCGTGCCGGACGGCACTCGACCTCGGCGCCGATCGCCTCCAGGACCTTCCGCATTTCGCCCGCTTGCCGGGGCGCAAGGCCATGCCTCACGACTCGAGGCAGGTTCTGTATCAGCGATCGCGCGCTCGTCTCGTCGAGCCCAAACGCACGGGCGAGCCGGACGGCAGGAGGCACCTCCCCAGTCTCGAACCCCATCACCCACACGTCGAAGGACGACATGATTACAAGATAGCGACTGCGACCGGGAACGGCGATTCTTTGACGCCGCAGAGACCTGAACCTGTGATCATCTTCACGCGAACACCTACCCTCTGGGGTGATATCGCCGGTGCATCGCGCGGAGGTGCTCCCCGCTTACGTGGGTATAGATCTGCGTCGTGGAGATGTCGGCGTGACCGAGCATGGTTTGAACCGCGCGCAGATCGGCGCCCCCAGCGAGCAGATGGGTTGCAAACGAGTGACGTAGCTTGTGAGGGGAGATCTGCTTCGTGATGCCGGCGGCCACCGCGTACTTCTTTACGAGGGCCCAGAAACTCTGGCGGGTCATCGGGCCCCCGCGGGAGGTCACGAAACAGGCCCGGCTGGCAGCCCGTGCCCACCTGGGGCGTACGTCGGCAAGGTACGACCGGAGCGCAACCCTCGCATGCTCCCCGATCGGAACGATGCGTCGCTTGTTGCCCTTGCCGAGCGCCGTGACGAAGCCTTCGGCCAAGTTGACGTCGCCCAGGTCCAGATTCACGAGTTCGGTGACCCGTAGGCCCGCGGCGTACATCGTGTGCAGCATCGCACGATCCCGTACGCGGTTGGGTCGATCTCCGACCGGCGCTTCCAACAAGCGAAGTATCTCGTCGTGCGACAGCACGTCGGGGAGCTTCCTCAGAAGCCGAGGCCCTTCGAGCAGTTCTGTTGGGTCACGGTCGTGCCGACCTTCCTGGACCAGAAAGCGGAAGAACCCGCGAATCGCACTCAATGCACGCGCTTGCGTGCGCGCGCTCAACCCGAGTTGTGACAAACTGACCAAGTACGCTGCCACGTTGACTTCGCGAACGACCGGCAACCGCGTGCCCTCATCCAAGAGCCAGCTGCCGAAGCGCGTAAGATCGTGCGCGTACCCATCCACCGTGTGTGGCGAGAGTCCCCGTTCCACACGCAGGTGCTGAATGTACTCGTCGAGCGCGCCGTCGAAGGCGACGGACATGTCACTCGGTACCACAGAAGTCATCCCCGTTCCCATTTATGCGACACGATGTGCGCTTCTGTCGGACAGGCGTTTCGTTGATGCGATCGGCGGCACGTGGTAGTTTTTGAAATAGTAATCGACGATGTTTGACTCCACTTACACGCTGACGGTGACTGCATGACAAGGCTCATCGGGTACGTGGCGAACCGCTCGGATCGAATGCGCGACGCGCTCCACCAAGAACGCGCGGTCGTGAAGCAAGAGACGGCAGTGTCCTCCGCCAGTGGCTGGGGGATCGGTTTCTATCACGGCGACGAAGTGCTTCATAAGAAGCGTCCGACCCAAGCAGGCGAACGCATCAACTGGGAGAGCATTGCCGGAGACGTACATTCCGACTGCGCCGTTCTCCACCTCCGCCAACCCACGGTCGGTGATTTTCGCGCCGAGGACGCTCACCCTTTTCGGATGCGTCAGTGGTTGTTTGCCCATCTGGGA
>JBATTM010000705.1:0-3325 GCA_049670545.1 Polyangiales bacterium | reverse complement strand
GTGCTTCTGTGACGCGGCGCGCGAACGCCAGGCCTAGGCCTACTCCGCCCTGCTCTCGTGTGACCGAGCCGTCAACTTGGTAAAAGGGTTCCATGATGCGCGCGATGTGCTCCGGTCGAACGCCGGGGCCGCTATCAGCGACACCGAAAAGCAACATCTCGTCGTCCTCAGCCCGCACCTCGACCGCGACCTCGCCGCCCATCGGCGTGAACTTCGATGCGTTATCGAGCACGTGGACCATGGCACGCGTGAGCTTGTCCGGATCACCGATGGCAGGAAGCGGCGAATCCGGCAGGCGTTCGATCAAGGTTACGTCTCGCTCTTCGAGCTTCGACCGCATCTGGGCGAGCGCGCTTTCGGCTGCGCCTCGAAAGTCGTACTGACGTGCGTAGTAGTGCATCCGTCCCGTCTCGAGCGAACTCACATCGAGCAAGGTGTCCACCACGGAGCGAAGTCGCTGCGTCGACGTTTCGATCGCGCCGAGGCACTTCTTCTGTAGATCGGTGAGCGGGCCGAGCTCTTCGTTGAGCAAGAGCCGCAGGTATCCGACTACCGGCGTCATCGGAGTGGCGAGCTCGTGACTGACGTTTTGCAAGAACTCGCGTCGCAGACGCGCCACATCTTCGAGCCGAGCGTTGGTCTCCGAAAGCTCGACGATCTTCTTCTCGAGGTGCTCGACGATTTTCTGCGTGCGCTCACGGAGAAGGACTTCACTGGCGTCGTCGGACCATTCCCTGTGTCCATCGAGGAACTGTTCGATTGACTTCGCGAAATGGCTGGCATCGATCGGCTTCGAAATGAAGCCATCGCAACCGACAGCAAGCGTGGAGTCGCGGTCGCCTTCCGCGGTGATCGCGACGATGGGCACGTCTTTGAGGGCCGGGATCCCGCGGAGGCGGAGGGTGACCTCGTATCCGTCGAGATCGGGGATATTGATGTCGACCAGGACCAAATCGGGCAGCTGTTCGCGCGCCACTCGAATCCCTTCGACCCCGCCTTCCGCCTCGATCACCTCGTGGCCGGCGGCGCCGAGCAATTTCTGAACGAGACGGCGATTGTTGGGGTCGTCCTCGATCTGAAGCACGCGCGCCATTCGACGAGCGATGCTATCAGTCTATCGCGCTTGCCGCACGCGGGCGCCCTGGCTAGGCATAAGGAAGGATATGGCGCTCCGTTGGGTTGTACAGCTGCTCGAGTCCGGACTCGTGACCGACGCACAGGTGCGCGCGAGCCATGCTGGCGACGCGGACCTCCGCGCAGTCGACACCGTTCGCAACCTGATCGCGCAGGGCCTCGACGAGCGAACACTCGCGGGGTTCTTCGTCTCCCTCGGGTACGGGCCCATCCTCCAGGCCCGCGAACTGGCGCGGGTGGATCCTGATCTGGTGCGATCGCTTGCCGGTCGTGTCGCCCATGACCTGTGTGCACTGCCTCTTCGTCCAAGCCCAGCTGGGGCGATCGTGGCGATGGCCGACCCGACGGATCAGGATGCGGTCGATGCGCTCTCGGATGCGTTGGGCGGCTCCATCTTGCCAACGGTTGCACGCTTCTCGGACTTGCTGGCCGCGCTCGACGAGATCTATCCAGGGGACCGCCCCACCATCGTGAGCGACGCCCTTTCCGTCGAACGCAGCCGTCATCCGAGTGGCGTGGTGCCGCTCGTCCAGGAAAGGCCGACGATGCAAAAGAATGTGCCTTCGTCGGCGGAGCCTACGCGTTCTTCGATCGAGCCGAAGCTCGCAGACCTGACAGGAACGGCGAGCGCGGTCTGGGACCGGGCGTGGGGCCAGTCGACCGGGGTGGGAAGTTTGGCGCCGCCGGCATCGCCGCCGCCCTCCGCACCCGCGAAAGCGGAGGCTCCGGTTTCCGTCGAGCCGAATCTCTCGGAGTTCGACCGAGCGGCGACGCGCGACGATGTGGTGCGCGTGGCCTGTGAGGCCTGCCTCGCAGTCGCGAGTGGTGCGGCGTTCCTCGCTCTTCGCAAAGGGGTGTTTCGGGGCTTGGATGGCGCGGGCGCCAACATCACGAGTGCCGGGATCCGGAGCCTGTGGGTGCCTGCGACCAATCCCTCAGTACTCAACGACGTGGTTCACAGCGGGAAGCCCTTTCACGGGCCCCACGGTCAAACGGCCGCCGACCACCTGGTCCGCGCAGCCCTCGGGAGCCAGGGCCGCGACATCATGGTCGCGCCGGTCCGAATCGGCGACCGGATGCTCGGGCTGCTTTGCGCGACGGACGCGGGCTCCGATATCGACGCGGTCGAGGCGATTGCAAGCGCCATGGGACAAGCCTTCGAGCGTGTCATCGTGTTGAAAAAAGCCTAGTAGATGAACACAGACTCGGATGCGGGGTTCGCTTCCTTGGCGAGCCGAAGGAGCTTCTTGCGCTCGTGGAGAACGCCCGCGCTGTAGCCGTTCTTCGAGCAGTGCCCGGAATTATACCAGGCGAGTCCCTGTTGGACGTCGCCGTCGCATCGTGTGGTCGCCCACTTGAGCAGACCGAGGCCTGCTTCGATCACTTCGCGCTGGCAGGCGCCTGGCCGAAGGCTACACGCCTCGCGATAGCGTTCATTGTAGACGAACGGGACCGTCTTCCCTCGGTACTTGGGGTTGAGCTGCACGACGCCACGCGCGCCGACCGGGCTCACCGCAAGCGGGTTCAGGCCAGACTCGCGCATCGCGATGGCCGCGGTCAGGAACGGATCGATGCCCGCGCGGTTACTGGCCTCGGTGATCACGCGCGAGAGCTTGGCGATGCGCGCACGGCAACCCCCGTCCGTGACCCGGCAGTGCTGCACGTGGATAGGTGTGCCTTCGCGGCTCTCTCGCACGATCAGGCGTGCGTCGATCGCGCGGGCGAGCGCAACGGACGTGGGGTGATCCCCGACGACGGAGCGGTAGTCGATCCCTTTGGCAGTAGGGCTCGTTGCCGACGTAGGTGCGCTCCACGAGGGCCCCGCCACCGTGTGCGAGTTCCACGCGCTGATGATCGCAACGCCGAAAACGAGAATGATAATCCGCATGACCTGCCCCTGATAATCATCAAGAGACCGGGACGGTAGGGTACGGACGTACACCACGCCAGTCGCAGGCCCTGCGGGAGTATCAATCAGATCACAGCGATTCGGCTTCGACCGCGGCTTCGGGTGCCGGCTCTGCAGCCAGTTTCTCTTTGTCTTCGGACGCTTTCGGCTCGTCCGCGGGCTTTGGGGGCTCGCTCTCGGAGTCGTCGTTGTCCGCTGGTGCGGCGGCCGCGTCCTCGGATTGAGGCTGGTTTTCCTTCTCCTCGCCCTCCGGGTCGCGAGTCGACCGGCGCCGCCCTCTGC